>JAJPYH010000283.1 GCA_021205045.1 Lachnospiraceae bacterium
GTCGGGGCTAATGTTAAAGATTTTTCGGGACATTTTCAAAAATGCTTGACACAACAAAATGCGGACTATTTGTCCGAAGAGCAGTCGGCCGCCGCCATTTGACTTTTCTGCGCCGTTATGATACCCTGACAGAATAGTGAACGACGTATATTTTCGGGATTACTATAAAACGCAGGAAGGTTCAATAAGCTATGGTTACTTTGACAGTGTTTACTCCGGCCTACAACCGGGCAAAGCTGCTGACGCGCTGCTACGAAAGCATGAAACGTCAGACGGACAAAAATTTTATCTGGATGATTATTGACGACGGTTCCACTGACAATACCCGTCAGCTGGCAGAGGGCTGGGTGAAATCTGAGAAGGATTTCGCAGTAGAATATTACTATAAGGAAAACGGGGGCAAGTATACGGTGTATAATGAAGCAATCGCGCATATTCAGACAGAACTGTGCGTCTGCATTGATTCCGACGATTATATGCCGGATGACGCGGTTGAGAAGATCCGGTCATTCTGGGCGGAAAATGGCTCGGAGGAATATGCGGGAATTGTAGGCCTGGATTATTATGCGGATGGGAGCGGAATTGTGGGAGGAGATCCTCTTCCTGATCAGAAGGCTGTCAATCTGATTGATCTGCTGATCGGGAAATACCCGATTCACAACGGCGACAGGACAGACGTTGTGAGAACCGATCTGTATAAGCGTTTCGCGCCGATGAAGGTTTTCCCGGGTGAAAAATATTTTGAGACTCATTATCTGCATCTGCAGATCAGTCAAAGCTATGATTTCCTTGTACTGAATGAGAATCTCCGGTTTGTGGAATATCAGGAGGGCGGACTGAGCTCCAACGTCTTTAAGCTGTACCGGAACAGCCCCAACAGCTTCGCCGAGACAAGGAAGCTGTATCTGAGTTTTCAGGGAACCTCTCTTAATTTTAAGTTTCGCCATTCTATTCATCTTGTGTCCAGTTGCATTCTGGCCGGGAAGTTTTCGAAAGTATTAAAGGAATCCCCGCATCCGGTGATTACATTTGTGTCGATTCCCTTTGGAGCCGCGCTGACTCTGTATATTCTGTACAGGACAAGGCAGTGACAGCGCCTTTATGGAAAAAATTAAGAAAATCTTAAAACTTATCCTGCTGTATTTTAAGAATAATGGTATTTAATGATACAAGGGACAAAAGGTCAGAAATCGAATGCTTACGCAGGGTACGCCCTTTCGAGTGTGCATTCGCATTTATGACCTGGGGGACCGCAACCCTTATGTCGCTTTAATTATATGGTGATAAGAGAAATGAAAATACGGGGGTATTTTATGGATAAAATATTGATTTGTGACGATGAAAAAGAGATTGTGGATGCCATATCCATTTACCTGTCTCAGGAGGGCTTTCAGATATTAAAGGCTTACGACGGGCTGGAGGCACTGGAAATCGCCAGAAAGGATCCTGTCAGGCTGGTGCTTCTGGATATCATGATGCCCAGGCTTGACGGCATCCGCACGGCAGTCAAAATCCGGGAATTTTCCTCTGTGCCCATTATTTTTCTTTCCGCCAAATCTGAGGATACGGACAAGATTCTGGGACTGAATATCGGCGCCGACGACTATATCACCAAGCCCTTCAACCCGCTGGAGCTGGTGGCCAGGGTCAAAAGCCAGCTCAGACGCTATACCACCCTGGGAAGTCTGCATAAGGAGAATAAGTCAGTCTACCAGGTAGGAGACCTGGTGGTGGACGACCAGGCCAGAGAGGTGAAGGTGGATGGAGAGAGCATTAAGCTGACGCCGATTGAGTTCAACATTCTGCTGCTGCCTGTGAGAAACGCCGGGAAGGTCTTCTCCATCCGCCAGATTTATGAGAATATCTGGAATGAGGAGGCTGTTGGAGCGGACAATACGGTGGCGGTACATATCAGGCATATCAGAGAAAAGATTGAGATCAATCCCAGAGAACCCAAATATCTGAAGGTAGTCTGGGACGTTGGTTACAAGATTGAGAAATTGTAAATACGGGAGAAGCTTTCTGTGAAAAAGAGGACACCAAGGCCGGTAAAACGTAAATCATTTCTGTCGCCCAAAAGGCGTATCCTTCTGGCAGCCAGCCAGCAGATCTGCGGAGTGCTGGCTTTTTTGTGCGCCATGGTGGTGATCACCAACTGCACCGTTTATGTACAGACAAATCTCTCCTCTGACGAAAAGACGCTGATTGTTTTCAACCCTTTTGAAGAAAAGCAGGAGGTGATGATCCAGTACAGCGGCAGTGTGGCGGAGGAGGGACTGCGTAACGTGCTGGAGTTTGTGGCGATTCGCACCCAGCTTGAGGAAAATGGATCTTATTCCGGCAATAAGGAAATTTCCATTACGGATTATTATAACCGGCGCACGGTGCGAAGCGAGTATGCGTTTCCTGAGGCGGTATATCGGCTGGAGGATCTGCTGCGGTGGTATCAGTACGGAGGCCTGGAGTATGTGCAGAGCTCCCTTTATTTTATGGAGGATGGCAGTGTGATCGCTGACCGGGCCAAGAGAACCGCGGAGGATGGTGAGGACGGGACAGAGGAATTTACCGTGGAATATGCCACGGAGGAAGACAGTGCCATGGGCGCAGACACAGCCTCGGGAATGCGCAACATTGGTGAGTCCGGTGATTCGGATTCACAGGTGCCGGGCCAGACGGGAGCTTTGGCAAACAGGGACGGCAGGGAGGAGTTGATCCGCTCTGAGCAGGATCTGACAAACACGGAGGAAACAGCTGCGCCCTCCGGATCGGCTGGAGAAACGACGGAGGCTGTTACCGAAGAAAGCGAGCCGGACGGCCCTGTTTCGACCGTTGAGGAAATGGAGGAGATGAAACAAAACGCTGCCAGCTCAACGGACCGGATGGTGCACAATACCTTTCTGACAGTGGATGGGAAAACGTTGGAGGAAATGGCAGGCTCTGCGAGTGAATACTGGGAGCTGGTCAGTCAGCTGGAAAGCTGCATGGAGGATCTGAGCTACAACTATGAGCTGTACCAGGGTTATCTGGAAACTCTGGGCAATGACAGCACCATTCAGTACTATGTGCAGATGAATGACACTGAGGGCACTTATTATACCAACCTGAATTTTACCTGGCAGGAGAGCGGTCTGACGGCCAATTCTTATTTTCAGAGCAAGGAGACCTGGATCTGTTATACTCATTCCGGCACCAAGATCAGCGACATGCTGGCCGAGTACGGTATCCGCCCCAGCATGCTGGTATCTCTGCTGAAAAAATATCCTTATGCCTATGATGTGGAGACGGAGGTCTGGATCTCGTTCAGCTCTGACGAGCTACAGGAGGCCACCGTGGCCATGGACGACCTGTATGAGGGCTGGAATCCGCAGAAAATGATCGGCGTACTGGGAGCGGGCGCAATGCTGGCTGTTTATTATCTTCTGGTGTTGATCTATCGTCTGTCCACTACCGGCAAAAAAATGGATGAGGACGGGCAGATTTATATCGAGAGCAGATGGGGCGACGGCATGTATCTGGAGCTATGGTGCGCGGCGGTCTGTGTGACGGCGGCGGTCATCTGGTCTGCAGGACGCTCAGTGACAGAATATGTGGTGACAAAGAATGTGAATGTGAGCGGTCTGTCCCCGTATATTTATATTCTGGCAGTGACGGTTCCGCTGATCCTTAATGTGATTCTGACGGAACTTCTGTGCAGCATGGCCCGCAGAATCAGGGCCGGGATGGTATTTCGCCAGAGCCTGGTCTGGCATGTTTTTTCATGGCTTGCCGACAGATCCAGGGCGGGCTTTCGTGCGTTGAGAAAAGTAGCGCAGAAGCGCAGAGAGGAATATTACGTCAATGCCGGCCTCCTTTCCAGAAGCGTGGGAACCCTGCTGAGAGAAAATCTGGCGCTGCTTTTCCTGGCGGGAGCGGCTGTGATTGGCCTGCTGCTGGGGAATATACCGCTGTTGCTGGCGGGAGTGATACTGTTCTTTGCAACCCTGATTCTGATTATGGGCAAAAAGTACCGGCTGACACTGGAAAAGGAGCAGATCATTCACGATATCGGCCTGATCGTGGATGGGGAGCCGGTGCAGATCAACACAGAAAATCTGTTGCCTGAGAACAGACAGCTGGCGGACAGTGTGAATACCAGCGGTAAGGGTATTCAGCAGGCTGTAGAGCAGTCAGTGAGAGACGAAAGGCTCAAGGGCGAGCTCTTAACCAATGTGAGCCATGATATCAAGACACCGCTGACATCAATTATCAGTTATGTGGATCTGCTGAAGAGAGAGGATCTGGGCGGCAATGAGACAGCCAGAGAATATCTGGAGATTCTGGATAATAAATCCAATAAGTTAAAACAGTTGATTCTGGATCTGATATAGATCAGCAAGATCAACAGCGGCAGCCTTGATTATGAAATTTCCCCCTTAAAGCCTCACGAGCTGATGCTGCAGGCCATGGGAGAATATGAGGATAAGCTCTCGGATCATCATCTGAAGCTTGTATACAATAATCACTGTGAGGATGCTGTGATCGAAGCGGACGCCAGGCGCCTGTGGCGTGTGGTGGATAATCTGATGTCCAATGTCTGCAAATATTCCCTGGAAGGAACCAGAGTATATGTGGATGTATGGCAGACGGACGGAGTTCTGAACCTGGTAATCAAAAATATTTCCGCCCAGGAGCTGAATGTGCCCGTAGATGAGCTGACAGAGCGCTTTGTCAGGGGAGATCTCTCCCGCACCACGGAAGGGAGCGGCCTGGGGCTGTCCATCGCCAGAAGTCTTGTGATTGCACAGGGAGGAACATTTACGCTTCAGATGGACGGGGATCTGTTTAAAGTGACGATTACCTTCCCGGTGAAGGCGGAGTGAAAAGCAAAGCATGGCTTATCGGAAGTTTGGTTCGCAGGCGAAAACCTGATTTCAGGGTTCGCAAAGGGGATTCCTGCAATAGGGTAATCAACGGCATAAAAGCGGGGAAGCCGGTCAGTCGGCTTCCCCATATTTGTTTTCCTGCTTTTGGAAGGTTATTCTTCAACCTTCCTGCTGGCGTAATAGCCGATCAGAAGGTCATGGATTTTATCCCATGGCTCCAGCTCTCCGGAGATGGAACTGGAATGATTCAACAGGTCGATGATGGTGGCAATCTGTCTGCTCATGTCAGCGCACAGAAACCAGGGCCTTTGGTAAATTTCCGGCGGCAGATAGGTCAGGTTGGTGACGATGACCTTATCAAAATTCTGAGACTCGTAAGCCCTGTCAAAGGCTGCCAGACCATTGGTAAACAGGCCGAAGGTACAGCAGATGAACACCCGCTTTGCTCCCATGGCCTTTAACTGAGCGGAGGTATCCAGCATGCTCTCGCCGGAGGAGATCATATCGTCCACGATGATGATATCCTTTCCGTGGATGTCGCTGCCGAGAAACTCATGGGCTACGATGGGATTTTTGCCGTTGACAATGACAGAATAATCACGGCGCTTATAAAACATTCCTGTATCTGCGCCCATGGCGCCGGCAAAATAGATGGCCCGGTCCAGAGCTCCCGCATCCGGGGAAATAACGATGGTGTGATCCTTGTCCAGAGCCAGATCGTCCACAGCGCTGGTCAGAGCCTGGATGAACTGCAGAGTGGGCATGTGATTGTCAAAGCCGCCCATGGGAATGGAATTCTGCACTCTGGGGTCATGGGCGTCAAAGGTGATGATATTGTCCACGCCCATCTCGTGAATCTCTGACAGGGCATAGGCACAGTCCAGGGATTCTGTGCCTGTCCTGTGATGCTGCCGGCCCTCATAGAGGAAGGGCATGATCACATTGATGCGGGCCGCGTGGCCCTCGCAGGCGGAGATAACGCGCTTTAAATCCTGAAAGTGATCGTCGGGGGACATATGGTTCGTGTAGCCGTTCATCTGATAGGTCAGGGAATGATTGCAGATGTCGATCATGATGTAGAGATCCTTGCCGCGGATGCTGTCATGGATCACACATTTGGCCTCGCCGGTACTGAACCGGGGAATTTCATATTTGATGAGATAACTGTCTTTGATATAACCTTCAAAGGAAAGGTCGTTCTGAAACAGGCTGTCGGTGCTGTGGCGGAACTGCGCCATATACTGATCCACCTGTCTTCCCATCCCGGCCATGGAATCGAGAGCAATGATCCCAAGGGGCGCTACAGGCATGGAACGTTCCAACTCGTGTAAATTTGCCATGATGTCCTCCTATAGTCCGGCCGCTGCTGCAGCTGCTTCCCAGGCATGCGCAACAGCAACTTTTTTACAAATTTCCACACAATTTTAAAACATTTCATAGTGACACGTCAAGATTTTTTTGCTACAATAATACGGTATGTCCCAAATAAAGAAAAGAGGTACCTATGGCAAAGAAATCTTCATACCCTATCGTAGCAGTGGTAGGCAGGCCCAACGTAGGAAAATCCACATTTTTTAACGTTATGGCCGGATCCAATATATCTATTGTAAAAGACACGCCGGGAATCACACGGGACCGTATTTACGCGGACGTATCCTGGCTGAATTATCATTTTACCCTGGTGGACACCGGCGGCATTGAGCCGGACAGCAAGGACATTATTTTATCTCAGATGCGTTCTCAGGCGCAGATCGCCATTGACACCGCGGATGTGATTTTATTCATGGTGGATGTAAAGCAGGGCCTGGTGGACACTGACGGAAAGGTGGCGGACATGCTGCGCCGCAGCAAAAAGCCGGTGCTTTTAGTGGTCAATAAGGTGGACGCGCCCGTGAAACAGATGGCGGACGTTTATGAGTTTTACAATCTGGGGATTGGCGATCCCTGGCCTGTCTCCAGCGTTAACCGCACCGGAATTGGCGATATGCTGGACGAGCTGGTGAAGTATCTGCCGGAGGAGGCCGAGACCGGGGAGGAGGACGATCGGACCCGTGTTGCCATCGTGGGGAAGCCCAATGTGGGGAAATCCTCCCTGATCAATAAGCTTCTGGGAGAGGAACGCCTGATTGTGTCCGACATCGCGGGCACCACCAGGGACGCGGTGGATACGGAAGTGACATATCATGGAAAACCCTATATTTTTATTGACACGGCGGGCGTTCGGCGCAAAAATAAGATCAAGGAAGATCTGGAGCGTTATATGATCATCCGCGCGGTATCTGCCATAGAGAGGGCTGATGTGGTAGTGCTGATGATCGACGCTACCGAAGGCGTCACCGAACAGGACGCCAAGATCGCCGGGATCGCTCACGAGCGGGGCAAGGCCATCATCGTGGCGGTCAATAAATGGGACGCGATAGAAAAGAATGATAAGACCATTTACCGCTTCCAGGAGAAAATCCGTCAGACCCTGTCCTTTATGTCCTACGCCGAGATTGTCTTTATTTCTGCACTGACCGGACAAAGGCTGGGAAAGCTCTATGAGACCATTGATATGGTGGCGGCCAACCATGCCATGCGGATTTCCACAGGGGTGCTCAACGAGATCCTGGCGGAAGCCGCGGCCATGCAGCAGCCTCCTTCTGACAAGGGAAAGCGCCTTCGCATGTATTATATCACGCAGGTATCCGTGAAGCCGCCCACCTTTGTGATTTTTGTCAATGACAGGGAGCTGATGCACTTTTCCTACACCAGATATATTGAAAATAAGATCCGGGAGGCCTTTGGCTTCAGAGGCACACCGCTTCATTTCATCATCAGAGAGAGAAGCAAAAAGGAGCAATAATCGTGGGAAGAATCATTTGTCTGCTCCTCGGCTATGCGCTGGGGAATTTTCAGACTGCCTACATTATAGGCAGAATTCATCACATTGATATCCGGGAGTATGGGAGCCATAACTCCGGCACCACCAACGCGCTGCGGGTGATGGGCAGGAAAACGGGGATGCTTGTACTTTTGGTAGATATCCTGAAGTGCGGGATTGCCATCGGACTGACAAGGCTGTTATTTGGCTCAACCCACGGGGATATTATTTACGTACTGATGATGTATGCTGTGACCGGCACCATTATGGGCCATAATTTTCCCATTGTGATGGGATTTAAGGGAGGAAAAGGCATTGCCTGCACTGCCGGGATGGTCTTTTTTTACCATACATACCTGATTCCGGCGGAAGTGATCGTTTTCTTCAGTCTCTTTTTTACGACCCATTATGTGTCTTTGTGCTCTCTCGCGTCGTACACGCTTCTGCTGGTTCAGATTATCATTCTGGGGCAGCGCGGTTTTCTGGGAGCTCTGAGTGCACTGCAGCTTGGGGAGATTTACGGACTGACCTTTTTCCTGACGGTGATGGCTTACTGGAAGCACAGAGAGAACATCAAACGGCTTCTTTCTCATACAGAGCATAAGACATACTTATCAAAGAAGCACAGAACGGAGTGAGCAGGTGCGCGTAATGCGGCAGTTTGTATGCATCAGGCAGTTATTGTCAAAGTAAAATAATCCGTTGCCTGCCGCAGGCAATGAAAAGGAGTAAAACATGGCGAAAGTCGGAGTCATCGGGGCGGGCGGCTGGGGAACAGCCCTGTCCGTTCTTCTGGCACAGAATCAGCATGAGGTAACCCTCTGGTCCATTGTGGACGCGGAGGTTCAGATGCTGAATGAATACAGGGAACAGAAGGAAAAGCTGCCGGGAGTTATTCTTCCGGAGAGTGTGCAAGTCACCGGAGATCTGGAAGCTTCCGTGAAAGGAATGGATCTGGTGGTGCTGGCGGTGCCTTCTGTTTATATCCGTTCCACTGCGGCCAGCTGCGCCCCGTATGTTGCGAAGGGGCAGGTGGTGCTGAATGTGGCAAAGGGCATTGAGGAGGCGACTCTGATGCCCATGGCGGATGTGATTGAGCAGGAAATTCCCCAGGCGGATGTGGCGGTCATGTCCGGCCCTACCCACGCGGAGGAAGTAGGAATCGGAATGCCCACCACCATTGTTGTTGGCGCAAAGAGCCGGCAGACCGCGGCTTTCATTCAGAATATTTTTATGAATGAAAGATTTCGGGTATATATCAGCTCCGATATGCTGGGCATTGAGCTGGGCGGCTCCCTGAAGAATGTAGTGGCTCTGGCGGCCGGTATTGCGGATGGCCTGGGATACGGCGACAATACCAAGGCGGCGCTGATCACCAGGGGACTGGCGGAGATCACAAGGCTGGGAATCGCCATGGGAGGAAGAGCGGAGACCTTCGGCGGGCTGACCGGCATGGGGGATCTGATTGTGACCTGCGCTTCCGTGCATTCGAGAAACCGCAGGGCCGGATATCTGATCGGTCAGGGCTATACCTGCGAGCAGGCCATGGCGGAGGTGAAGATGGTGGTGGAGGGCGTTTACAGTGCCAGAGCCGCGATTATGCTGGGACGCAGATATGACGTCAGGCTGCCGATTATTGAGGAAGTGAACGCCGTCTTATTTGAGGGCAGGAGCGCCAGGGAGGCAGTCAGCAACCTGATGCTTCGGGATAAGCGGGTGGCATACCCGGTGGTGGACTGGAACCGGCCCTGACTGGTGACGGAAGGGGTCTGGAATGCGGCGTCAGATGTGAGGAGTGTTTTTCAGCCTGTCTGAAAAGAAGGAGGCAATATGAAAGTTACCTACACAGGACAGAGTGGATATGTGGTTGAGACGGGAATTGCGAATATTGTGTTTGATTTTTGCGGCGGAAAGCTGCCTGAGCTTCATGAGGACACGCCATTGCTGGTATTTGTCTCCCATGACAGTGAGCGTCATTTCGACCCGGAGATTTTTTCCTTTGCCTCAAAGTTCCGGAGTGTACAGTATTTTCTTTCTCATGACATTTTGCTGACGGAGGAGCTTTTAAGGCAGTACGGCATCACCAGGAGTCTGCAGAGAAAGATATCCTTCCTGCCGGAGGGGGTGCGCCGTGTTATTCCCTTAAGAGGAGAGAGCGGTGAAAATGACTATATCATTTTTGAGACCGTCAAGACCTGCGGGGAGGGCATTGCCTGGCTTTTAAATGTGGCTGGAAAACGCATCTATTATGCCGGCGATATGAACTGGTGGGTCTGGGAGAATGACTCCAGACAGGTCTTTAATCAACGCACCGCCAGGTTCAAATATTACATGGAAAAGCTCTATGACAGGGATATTTTTCTGGCCTTTGCCAATCTGAATCCTGATCAGGGAAAGTACAGTCGCCTGGGGATTGAATATCTGCTGAATACCGCATCGGTAGCCAATGTGGTGCCCATGGGTTTTGGAGAGAACGGGGCGGAGGTGCTTACATACGAGCGGGAGCGCAGGACGAAGAACCTGCCGTCGAATATCATTGCTCTGACAAGGCCGGAGGAGACGGCTGTTCCCGAATAAATCATAGAAATTATTCACAAAAATCATCAGGTAAAATTTGTGTAAAGTCACGAAATTTTTCTGTGAAAAAGAAAAAAGCTTTTTAAATTCGGATAAAAAGGGGTATAATTGTAAATAGGTAGAAATAGAATTGATTTATGTGGGTAATTTCAGAAGGAGGGAAGCAGAATGAGATTTGAAACAGGTATGCTCGTGGTACATCCGGTGTATGGCGTCTGCAAAGTGGAGCATATCGGACCCGTGGATGTGAAGCTGGATAAGTCGCAGCGGTCTTTTTACCGGCTGGCGCCGGTGTATGATTCGAAGAGTACGCTTTATGTCCATGTGGAAGTTGAGAATTTTTATCTTCGTCCGGTGATGACAAGACAGAGCGCGGAGGAGCTTGTCAGTCAGATTCCGACGATGGAACCCGACAAAATCACGAATGAAAAGGAACGGGAAAAGATTTTCAAGGAAATGCTTCACACCGGGGATCACAGAGATACCATCCGTGTGATCAAAACGATTTACAAGCGTCGGCAGGATCGGATGCGCGCCGGCAAGAAAAATATGTCCATGGATGAGAAATATCTGGGGATTGCACGGGATCGTTTAAACGGCGAGCTTGCGGTGGCCCTGGGGATCGAGAAGAGCGGCGTGGACGCCTACATTTCTGATATGCTCGAAAAGTAGGAGACTGAATATAAACGGGAAGGACTCACAGACACAGAAAAGCTGTCTGTGAGTTCATTTGATTTCAGGCTTCCTGCGGGTAAGAATATTTTCACCGCATTTTCGTTACCCGGTCCGCGGATTCCTCCTTGACTATTTACCGGGATTTTACTATACTATAATCTGGCATGCGGCAAAGCAATGGAGAATTTGCAGAAGGGTCGTCTGCCGGAGGGGCAACACATGATTAAAAGTATGACAGGCTTTGGCCGCAGTGAGCTGATGGTTGACAGCCGCAAATATACCGTGGAGATCAAATCGGTCAATCATAAATATCTTGATGTGACGGTCAAGCTGCCCAGGAAGCTGACATCCCTGGAAATTCCGATCCGCAATGAACTCAAGAGGTATGCCTCCAGAGGAAAGGTCGATATTTTTATTTCCATGGAGGATTATTCTGAAGCCACAGTCAGCGTGAAATATAATCGCCGGATCGCGGAAGAGTATCTGGAATATTTTCGACAGATGTCACAGGAATTTTCTCTGAAGGATGATACGGGAGTGTCCCTTCTGTCCAGATGCCCGGAGGTTTTTTCCTTAGAGGAGACGCCGGTGGATGAGGAAGAGCTGTGGCAGGATCTGAAGCGTGCGTTTACCATGGCCGCGGAGCAGTTTGCGGTTTCCCGCAGCGTGGAGGGTGAGCACCTTCGGGACGATCTTCTCATGAAGCTGGATGAGATGGAGGGGCTTGTGGACTTTATTGAGGAGCGTTCTCCGCAGATCATTCAGGAATATCAGCAGAGGCTGCGTGAGAAGGTGGAGGCGGCTCTGGCGGATGCGTCGGTTGATGAAAACCGTCTTCTGACAGAGGTTGCGATCTTTGCGGACAGAAGCTGTGTGGATGAGGAGCTGGTACGCCTTCGCAGCCACATACATACTGCCCGTGAGTCTTTAATGCAGGGCGGCAATGTGGGGCGCAGTCTGGATTTTATTGCCCAGGAGATGAACCGGGAGGCCAATACCACTTTGTCCAAATCCTCCGATCTGGAGATTACCAATCACGCGATTCTGCTGAAAACCGGTATTGAAAAGATCCGGGAGCAGATTCAGAACTTAGAGTAGGAGCTCATTATGGACCAGAAGGGAATTTTGATTGTAGTCAGCGGTTTCGCAGGCACAGGAAAAGGCACCATCATGAAAAGGCTCCTGCAAAAATATGCGGACAATTACGCGCTGAGCGTTTCCATGACCACCCGCGCTCCCAGACCCGGGGAGCAGGAGGGAGTGGAGTATTTTTTCACCGACAGGGAAGCCTTTGAGAAAAAAATCGCGGAGGGAGGCCTGATTGAGTATGCCTCCTACTGCGGCAATTATTATGGTACTCCCAGAGAGTATGTGAAGAGCCAGATGGAGGCGGGGAAGGATGTGATCCTGGAGATTGAGGTCCAGGGAGCCCTTCAGGTGAAGGAGAAATATCCGGAAACTGTACTGATGTTTGTGGTGCCGCCCAGCGCGCGGACTCTCTATGAGAGAATCCGGGGCAGGGGAACGGAGACGGATGAGGTGATTTCAGCCAGAATGCACAGGGCTGTGGAGGAATGTGAGTATATTCCCGGGTATGATTATCTTCTTGTCAATGACGATCTGGAAACCTGTGTGGAACAGATGCATCACATTATTTCATCAGAGAAAATGTCCGTGGCAAGAAATGTCGCTTTTATAGAAGAAATCAGCAGCGAATTGCAGGAACTGTAGACGGAAATTTTCGGTATCTGCCGTTTCACGGTCAGGGGAAAGGCTTATGTGTTTCTGACGTGTGGAAAGGGAAAACGAAAGCAGAGGAAAGAGAGGAAGAATATCATGTTACATCCATCATACGTGGAGCTTATGGAAGTTGTCAATAAGGGAGCGGATCAGGACGAGCCGCTGGTGAACAGCCGTTATTCCATTGTTATGGCCACCGCCAAGAGGGCGCGTCAGATTGTGGACGGTTCTGAACCCAGGTCAATTGCCAGGGCTGATAATGCTCTGAGCATTGCGGTGCAGGAGCTTTACGACGGCGAGGTCAGGATTATTTCAGACGAGCAAGAGCAGGATAATTGATGTCCCATGATCAAGATTATGTTTGTGTCCCTGGGGTGTGACAAAAACCTGGTGGACACGGAAAAGATGCTGGCAATTCTCTCAGATCGGGGCTATGACTTTACTGATGATGAAAACGAGGCTGATGTGGCTGTGGTCAATACCTGCACCTTTATCGGCGACGCCAAGGAAGAGAGCATTCAGACGCTGATTGAGCTTGGCACGCTGAAGCAGGATGGGCACCTGAAGGCACTGATTGCCGCGGGGTGTCTGGCACAGCGATATCACAGGGAGATCAGAGAGCAGCTCCCGGAGGTGGACGCAGTGGTGGGCACCATGGCCATCGAGAGCATTGCGGACGCGGTGGACGGTGTGCTTGCCGGACAAAAGGAGCTAGTACATCGAATAATAATTAACTGGCTATACCTTCATTTGATTTTATGC
>JAJPYH010000278.1:0-1161 GCA_021205045.1 Lachnospiraceae bacterium
GGCATAAAATCAAATGAAGGTATAGCCAGTTAATTATTATTCGATGTACTAGTAGGGTGCTTTTTGCGATGCCGTCTGACCAAAAGCACAATGATGAGCAGTACAACGCCCCAGATGATCAGATAAGGAATGTGGATGATGATCCAGATGACAGTTTCGCTGATGTCCTCAATGACATTCTCCACGCTGTTGGCAAAGCCCTGGCTGATCCGCTGCCACACGGTCAGTTCCACTGTCGGCGTCAGCTCCCGCACCTCCTGCAGGTACAGGGTTACGGTGCTGTAATTAATCTGGTTGTCGTAGGTGCGCTTCTGGCTTTCTTTGCTCTCCAGCTGGTACTGAACTTCAGAGAGCCGCTCCTCGATGGTCAGGATGTCCTCCAGGTTTTCAGCCTCTTCTAAAAGCTCGATCAGCCGGGCCTGCTCAGTCTCAAGAATCTGAATACGGCTTTCCAGGTCTACGTAGGTCAGGGTCACATCGGTCACGGTTTCGTTGCTGTAAACCACGTTGCAGATATCGGATACCGCGCCCAGAAAGGTGTCCAGATTTTCCGAAGGGATGCGCAGCGTCAGGTCGGAGCTTCTGGTGGGGGTGTAGGAGCTGTATGAACTGAAGTTATAGCTGTAGATGTACTCAACATAACCGCAGCTTTCACTGACCTGTGCCTTGACGGCGGCGAGAGCGCTGTCATAGGAAGTGGTCTCCACGCTCATGTCCACTGTCCGGATCAGCTTGCGGTCGGATGTGGTTTCCCCGGAGACATCGGAATATTCGTAGTCCTCAATGTAATCACCATCCGCATACTCTTCGGTGGCTGCTTCCGTGTAGCCGTATCCGGCTGTTTCTGCTGCGGCGCTGTCGTAGGAGACGGTATCCCGGTTTGCGGTACTGTAGCCGGATGAGTTTGCCGTAGAACTGGCGCCGCAGCCGGAAAACAGCAGGATGGATGTGCCGAGGGCGGCACACAGGGTGAATAAGGTTTTCTTTTTCATAGTCGTTTTCCTCCCTCTTTCTTTGAAGTATACACAAATTGGCTGCCAGACACAATAACTATCTGGTTTTTCTCTTACATATTAAGACGAAAAATGGAAGCGGATATAACAGGATTTTGGCTTATTTTCAAAAAGTGAACAGAAAATAATTGAAGATCATTAATTGACA
>JAJPYH010000278.1:1171-13474 GCA_021205045.1 Lachnospiraceae bacterium
TTCCGGTTGCGCAAAAGTATTTTTTTGGTTATACTTTGAGTTATCTTAAAATAAATTTTGGGTTTGGCGTGGAGGCTGCGAAGCGAAGGTGTTAAATATATTTTATGGCCATATGCCGGAAGCAATTTTCAATACTTCTGTGTATTTTAAAAATGATTATGAGGACGAATGGATCACGGATCCTTTTGCACGGGAAATGATTCTGGATGTGGATAAATCTGTGGTCTTGGACAGTGCAGTGATCGACAGCCCGGTTATGGGCAAAATTCCTCCGACCTCGTTGTCCGGCGGAGTGAAAACTTTAATTCTCATTCAAAATGAACCGGAGAAAATATTCAATGCTTCGACCTGCGGCAATAATTGCGCTAAATGGATTTTGAAAATGAGTAAAGACAGGGATCTTACGATCAACCTGCGCCATATTATGGACTTTGGCGAAGGTGAATTTCTGATTCGTATACTGAATACTGACCAGATCGTACACAATATGAAAGAATTGGTTCCGATTGCCGGGTTGTATGTGTAAGGAGGCAGTGGATGAGAGGAAAGCACAGAATTGTCGTACAGAATAAACGGATTCGATATGATTTTTCGGTTAAGAGAAATATCACGGTTCTATGCGGCGACAGCGCAACCGGTAAGACCACGCTTATTGACATGATACGGGAATACTTCGAAAATGGAGAGAAAAGCGCGGTAGACCTTCTCTGTGACAAACAGTGCGCTGTTCTGGAAGGCAGAACCTGGATCGGGCAGCTTTCTGAAATACAGGACAGCATTGTGTTTATAGATGAAGGAAATGATTTTGTGGTATCTGAGGATTTCGCGTTGGCAGTTCAGAAATCGGATAATTATTACGTGATTGTGACAAGAGAAGGAATTTCCACGCTGCCTTATAGTGTGGAAGAAATTTATGGAATACGTAATTCCGGAAAATATGGGAGTATTAAGAGAACATATAATGAGTTTTATCATCTGTATTCTATACCTGTGCCAAACGGAAAAGTGAAGCCGGACCGCATTATTACGGAGGATAGTAATTCGGGATTTCAGTTTTTCGAAGAAATCTGCAGAGATAATAATCGGATTTCATGTATCAGCGCGAATGGCAAGTCTAATGTTTTTAAAGCAGCTGCAAAACAGGCGGGGAACAGATTGCTGGTTATTGCTGATGGTGCCGCGTTTGGCCCGGAAATGGACAAGCTGATGGCGTTGATGAGAAACAATCCCAATCTGGTTCTGTATCTTCCGGAATCCTTTGAGTGGCTGTTACTGAAGTCAGGGCTTCTGGAAATGAAGGAGATCGAAGAGGTTTTAGAGCATCCGGAGGATCAGATTGAAAGCTCTGAATTTTTTAGCTGGGAAAGATATTTTACTGCATATTTGGTAAGGGCTACCAGAGAGACTTATCTGCAATATAACAAGCGGCAGTTGAATCCGGCTTATTTACAGAAAAAAATAGTCGATAAAGTGTTGAACGCTATGCAAGGAATAGAATTACATCAATAGAAAGATGACCGAACAGAATCATTTCCATCTGTACGGTCGCTGAACACAGCATAAAAAAAGTCCCCGGCACGGAGCATTAAGCCCATGCCGGGGGCAAATGATTATGAGAAAAATCAGTCACATTCTCAGCTTTCGCTGTTAAACAACGGCTCCAGCACATCCGCGTACTCTTCAAAAATTTCCAGCAGATAAGTGTTCCAGTGGCGGGCATCCTTCGTGGAGCTGCCAAAGACGTAGTCCTCCTGGCCGTAGTCGATGACATCAAAGCCGGGCATAGCCTTGCTGGCGCCGTTGGTGCGATAGGCAACGGCATCCGCCAGGGAGAAGGAGACATTGCTCAAATCAGAATATTCTACCCAGCCGCTTAAGTCGGTGCCGGTGGCCTCGGTGGAGGTGCCGTTTGTGGTCTGCGCCTCAGCCGCAGGGGTCTCGATGGTATTACCGTTTACATACTCGCCGTACATCTGATCTACATACAGGGAGAAGGACTCGCTGAGGATTTCAGAGGGCACATGACCGCCGTCCCACTGCCATTCGATGTTGCAGTCTATGCCGGAGTTCAGCATGGCAATCTGCAGGTTCAGGGAGGTGAACATGGAGATATCACCCTCGGAAGCGCCCATCAGGATTCTGACCCAGGTGGGGTTCTCGGTGCCTTCCGCGCCGATGTAGTTTAACGGATTATACAGAGAGACAATGTTGTTGCCGTAAGCGTCTCCTGCTTCAATTTCGGCGATATCGGAGGCGTATTCCGCCACCATTTCCTCATAGGTGGAATAATTGGCGGAGTCAGTGGAGCTTCCGGCTGCCTGAGTAGTACCGGCGTCGGGGGTTCCCACATCCATGGTATCTCCGGAGCTGTTCTCCGCGACGGAGGAGTTGTCAAAGCTGCGGCCTGAGTCGGAGTCTGCGGTATCGGTACTGTCTGCACTGCCATCCGCAGAGTGGAGGCCATCTGCATTTCTGTCGGGCAGGGTGGAGCTGTCTATCAGGGTTCCATCGGTGATGTCGTCAGGTACTGTGATGCGGTCAGAGATATCGCCGGGGACATCGGTGGAGCCGTCAGATGATTCCGTACTGTCAGGAAGAGTCCCACCGGTGGAGCCGTCCGGCAGAGATGAGCCGTCCGGCAAATTCTCATCGGTCATACCTCCGCGGCCGCCGTCCATGCCGCCGGTCATACCTTCACGGCCACCGGTCATACCACCGCCCGTAAAGTCGGCTGCACCGTTCATGCCGCTTGGAAGTCCTCCGGTCATACCTCCGGAGCTTCCCTTGACGTATCTGCCTTCAATAAAGGCTGCAGCCCTGTCCTGGGTGGTCATAGCCGCCACTTCCTCATCGCTCAGGGCGTTTCCATCCTCATCAAACCAGGTCCAGCCCTCGGCGTAATCCAGATTGTCCAGATACCACTGGAGGTTGGACTGAAATTCCGCCAGATACAGATCCAGATAGGTGCCGTAATACCCGTTGGTCTCGGGATAGGCTTCCAGGTCATACTCGATGGTCAGGGCAATGGTGTCGTCCATATCCCCGTCCCCGTTTAAGTCAAAGCCGACGGCGGCTTCTGCCACGCTCAGGTTCTGCTCATTAATATATTCCATATAAGAGGCGGACAGATATTCCGCCAGCTGCGCCTGGAAGGAGGAACCGAACTCATAAGTGGTATCCATATAATATTCAAAGGCCAGAGCCATGTCCGCTTCATACAGAGAGGTGATGGCACTGTAGGCGATGCAGCCCCAGGCACCGTCGGAGAGCTCATAGTCTGTGCCGTCAATGGTCACGGTAGTGGAATAGGTGCCGTCGGAAAGCTCATACACGCCTACGGCTCCCGCCGCGACTTCATAGGCATAGAAATCCGGGTTGTTGGAGGTAGCAGCGAACATGGTGGCGTGAGCGCCGCCGCCGCTGCCGCCGGTGGAGACAAAGTAGTCCACGCTGCCGGGCAGGTTGCCCAGCAGAATATTATACTTTACGAAACGGGCCGCGTTTTTCTGATCCACCAGACAGGAGGGGGCGTCGCCGGTATAATAGGTATTACCGCTTTCGTCCGTGGCTGTATCCTGCTTGCCCCGGTTGCCGCAGGAGACATTGATATAGCCCTCAGCGGCATAAGTGGTGGCAGCAGTGGTATTGGTGCTGGAGCTGTAGCCCGCAGCGCCGGTGTTTAAGATGACCGGAGCGGTAGCAGCAGTGTAAACCTGACCGTTGGTGCTGGTCACCTCCGCTTCATAATCGATGACCAGAGAACCCTTGACGGCCTCTGTGTAGTCGGAAACAGTGACATCTGCAGTACCGTCGCCGTCCGTGTCAATGCCGGTAACATAGGCGCCGGGTACACAGACAGATACGCCCTGTTCATCCTCGATCTCCGGGTAGGCTACTGCGGAGACGACAGACAGCACCCAGGCGTCGGCGTTCTCTGAGTAGGACCATTCCTGATCTTCGTTGTTGGCCAGGTTCAGTGTATATTCGATGGTTTCTTTGTCAGAGACCACCTCCGCACCTTCTGAACCGGAGTTTTCTTCTGTTTCTTCTGCGGAGATGGATGCTTCGCTGTCAGACGCAGAGCTGCCTGCACAGGCGGTCAGACTAAGCGTCATGGCCAGAGCAAGCATAATTGCAAGTGTTTTTTTCATTGTATACCCCTCTTTTCATTTATGATTGATTGAGGCTGTATGAGCGTCTCGGGAATAAAAAACTCATATGTGCCTGAATCCCATTTAATTCTATCAGGAAACAGTTAAAATTGCTTCAAGAAAGTGTGATAATTTGGTGAATTTCAGATAATACGCAAGGCGATATCAAAAGCTTCCGCCGCAGTCGTTTTTATTAATAAGGATGAGATTTCCTGATGACAATTTCCTCCGATTTTGCTATAATGTGCGGACAGGGCAGAGAAAAATGAGTAAAGATGCAGATGCTGCTCCCAAGGGTGCGGATCAAGGCAAATAAAAAACTCCGTTCCAATGGAACGGAGCCTGACAGGGGAAGAGGGATTCGAACCCCCGTGAACAGTTTTGGAGACTGTCATCCTGCCGCTGGATGATTCCCCTACGTGACTAAGACAGTATATCAAAAAGATTTCCAAAATGCAAGCATATTTTCAATAAAATTGTGGGAAGCTTTTCTGATGATGCGGATGATATCGGCGAATGAAAAGATGGCCCATGGGTTTTAGCGGGGACAGGCTTTGGAGAGCCTGTTGTAAAGACAGAAGGGAGGCAAAGGAAGATGAGAGAAATTCCGAAGCAGGGCGAGACTTACCGGCATTTCAGGGGCGAGTTTTATGAAATTATGACACTGGCGGAGGATACCAGAACCGGGGAGCGGCTGGTGATTTACCGGACGCTTTACGGGGATGACAAGGTCTTAGCCAGACCCCTGGAGGATTTTCTGGCGCCGGTCAATCAGATCAAATATCCCAATGCGGAGCAGGAATATTGCTTTGAGAAGAGCGAGCCGCCGAAGATCACACAGATTGATCCGGCGGTGCTGGAATTTCTGGACGCGGACACTTACGCGCAGAAGCTTCGGATTTTTGTGGGAGTGGAGCACAGGATTACGGATGATATGATCAACACCATGGCGGTGGCCCTGGATACGGAGGTGCCGGAGGGCAGCATCGAGGAGCGGGCGGCCAGCCTGGAGAGTGTGCTCAGGATGCAGGCGAGGTTTGAAGTGAACCGGTGAACGGCGGCATGATGGAACACAGGCGGCTGCCGTGAGGGTGGAGCCATGAGGAAATCTGGTCGGCTGCCGTGAGAACGGAGTCATGCATGACCTGAGGAGTACCAATGAATTATCAGCATATCGTGAAAGCATATTTTCTGGAAAGACCGAATCGTTTTATCGCTTATGTCCGCATTCCGGGGGTCTCTGAGCGGGAAAAGGTGCATGTCAAAAATACGGGCAGGTGCAGGGAGCTTTTGCAGCCGGAGGCCGTTGTTTATCTGGAAAAGAGTGATCAGCCGGGGAGAAAAACAGCTTATGACCTGGTGGCGGTGGAGAAACCATTGTCGTCTTCCATAGAGGCCCGTCTGGTCAATATGGACTCCATGGCTCCCAATCTGGCGGCGGGAGAGTGGCTGGCCACAGGAGGCCTTGTGCCCCACCCGGATCTGGTGAAGCCGGAGACCACCTGGGGCAACTCCCGCTTTGACTTTTATATGGAAGCCGGGGGACAGAAGTGTTTTGTGGAGGTGAAGGGCGTCACTTTAGAAAATGACGGCGCCGTCATGTTCCCGGACGCCCCCAGCGACAGAGCCGTGAAGCATGTGGAGGAGCTTGTCAGGGCGAAGGATGAGGGCTATCAGGCGTATATTCTGTTTGTGATACAGATGTCAGGTGTGAGGTATTTCACACCAAACAGAGGAATGCACCGGGAATTTGCCGATGCACTGCGTGCGGCGGCCGCGTCAGGGGTTCAGATTCTGGCCTATGATTGTGAGGTCACTCCGGACAGCATGACGCTGCGGGAGCCGGTGAGAGTTTTTCTGGATGAGCGGGCCGCGAAGGTGGCTGATTTTACGGAAGGATTATTACATTATTTTAAAGAGAATAAGCGCTGTCTTCCCTGGAGGGAGGATCCAAAGGCTTACCATGTCTGGATATCGGAAATCATGCTGCAGCAGACCCGGGTGGAGGCGGTGAAGCCCTACTATCAGCGGTTCCTGGAGGCATTGCCGGATGTGGAGGCCCTGGCAAAGGTACAGGAGGAGCGGCTTTTGAAGCTCTGGGAGGGGCTGGGCTACTACAGCCGTGCCAGAAATCTGCAAAAGGCCGCCCGGATCGTTATGGAGGAGTATGGCGGCAGTCTGCCCCGGGAGAAAGCGGAGCTTTTAAAGCTTCCCGGCATCGGTCCCTACACGGCGGGAGCGATCTCCTCTATTGCCTATGGGAAGGTGGCCGCAGCGGTGGACGGCAATGTGCTGCGGGTGTTGAGCCGGGTCTTTGCGGATGACAGGGATATCGGTCAGGACGGAGTGAAAAAGGATTATGAAGCGCTGCTGGAGCAGGCCATGAGCCGGGAGTACCCCGGGGAATTCAATCAGGCCATGATGGAAATCGGCGCCATGGTCTGTGTGCCCAACGGTCAGCCAAGGTGTGAAATCTGCCCCCTGTCCCCGTTCTGTGAGGCCAGCCGGACCGGGACACAGGCAAAATACCCTGTGAAAGCCCCCAAAAAGGCAAGAAAAATCGAGAACCGCACGGTGCTGATTTTGCGGGATGAAAAAAGAATTGCCATCAGGAAGCGTCCAGCCAGGGGACTGTTAGCCGGGATGTATGAGTTCCCTGTGATGGAGGGATACGTCTCAGTGCAGCAGGTGATAGATGATCTGAAGGAAAAGGGAATCCATGCGGTTCGAATCCGCCCTCTGGAAAGCGCTGTTCATATTTTCACGCACAGGGAGTGGCACATGACGGGATTTTTTGTCCAGGTGGACGAGCTGACGGACTATAAGGCACCGGAGGGCTGGATTTTTGTGAAGCCGGAGGAGATCAGGGAGCAGTATCCTGTTCCTTCAGCGTATTCCGCATTTATGAAATATATCAGTTACAGTGAACAGGAATATATATAACAGAGGTAAATATTAATAAAATCTAAAAAAAACATAACGGAAGCCCTTGTTTTTTTTATAAGTATGTGATACCATATCCACCGGTTGCGCACAAATGTCTTTGCTACGCCAACAAGGGGAGACGAAACCGCACCCGCAAAGGGAAAAACCATGTCGGCAGGGCGGGATGAAACTCAGCCGGTAAGGGAGACAAAAACCGCACTGGCGGGGTGAGATCGAAGCCGGTGGATTTCAGATGGATTCCATGAATGAGGAAACAGGATGGAGCAGACAGAGTACTATGTGGTCAGAAGGAGGGCGGTCCCCGAAGTCCTTTTAAAGGTGGTGGAAGCCAAGCGGCTTGTGAAAAGCGGACAGGCTTCCAGCGTGCAGGAGGCGGTGGACAGGCTGGGCATCAGCCGCAGTTCCTTCTATAAATACAGAGATGATATTATCCCCTTCCATGACAACGCCAGGGGGCAGACCATCACATTGTCTCTGCAGATCAATGATGTGCCGGGGCTTTTGAGCCGGGTGCTGCAGATATTTGCCCAGAGCAATGTGAACATTCTGACGATTCATCAGAGCATTCCCATTAACGGCGTCGCCAGCCTGTCCATCAGTGTACAGGTATCCGCGGCTTCCGGGGACACATCGGCCATGGTGCAGGCGCTGGAAGAGCTTGAGGGCGTCGGGAGCGTCGAGATTATTGGCAAGGAATGAATGGGGCAGTACTGCAAACGTTTAACAAAAAATGACACAATATTAATACAGGAGAAAAATTATGCTGAAATCAGTAAAAGTCGCTGTTTTGGGGTATGGCACAGTGGGCGGAGGCGTGACGCAGGTCATCGACACCAATCATGACGCGATTGCCGAAAAGACCGGCCTGGATCTGGAGGTCAAATACATTCTGGATCTGAGAGATTTCCCGGGAGACGTCAATGAAAAAAAGGTAGTTCACGATATAGATATCATATTGAATGATCCGGAGATTGTCATCTGCTGCGAGACCATGGGAGGCAAAAAACCGGCCTTTGATTTTTCTAAAAGAGCTCTGGAGGCGGGCAAAAGTGTATGCACCTCCAATAAAGAACTGGTGGAGGCTTTTGGCCCGGAGCTGTTAAAGACTGCAGCGGAGCATAACTGCAGTTATCTGTTTGAGGCCAGCGTAGGCGGCGGTATTCCGATTATTCACAATATCTGCAGCTGTCTGACCCAGGACAGGATTGGCAGTGTACAGGGAATCTTAAACGGTACTACCAATTATATGCTGACCAAAATGGCAAATAAGGGCGCGGATTATGATGAGGCTCTGAAGGAGGCTCAGCGACTGGGCTATGCAGAGAGAAATCCCGTGGCCGATGTGGAGGGACATGATTCCGGCAGAAAGATCGCGATTCTTGCCTCCTTAGTCTTTGGAAAAACCGTGAAATATGATCAGATTCATGTG
Organism: Lachnospiraceae bacterium; assembly: GCA_021205045.1. Classification (GTDB taxonomy): domain Bacteria; phylum Bacillota; class Clostridia; order Lachnospirales; family Lachnospiraceae; genus RGIG6307. Next base: position 9,698 of record JAJPYH010000278.1, read on the forward strand.
GAGGGTATTACCAAAGTCACCAGTACGGATATCGCTTATGCGCAGAAGCTCAACTGCAAGGTCAGACTGCTGGGGAAAGCCAGCGAGCGGGGAGAGCGGGTGGCAGCCATTGTGGCTCCCTTCCTTGTGAAAGCGGGACAGCCTCTGTATATGGTGGACGATGTGTTCAACGCCATTGTGGTGCATGGCAATATGCTGGGCGACACGATGTATTACGGCGCGGGTGCGGGGCGCAGGCCTACCGCCAGCGCGGTGGTGAGCGATGTGATTACCGCAGGTCTCAATGAAGGCCGGACTGCCGCCTGTCCATGGGGAACGCAGGAGGCAGATGTGGTGCCCTTTGAGGAGATGGAAAACTCCTTCTTTGTGCGGATTGGCCTGGAGGATCAGGAGAAGGCCAGAGAAATCTTTGGCGCGGAGAAGTTTATCACGCTGGAGGGAGCGGTCGGAGAATGCGGCTTCGTGTCAGGAAGACTGACGGAGGAGCGCTTCCAGGTCAAGTATACGGCGCTTCCGCATGCAAAGGGATATCTGCGCATGGAAGCGTAGAAGGTTTCGTATGCAAAGGGATATCCGCGTCGGCGGACATATCCATTTACTATAAATTAAACTGATGAGGGAAGACATACAGAGTATGAAAAAAGTGGTGAAATTCGGCGGCAGTTCATTGGCCAGCGCCGCACAGTTTGCAAAAGTCGGGAATATTATCAGAGAGGATGCACAGAGGGCCTATGTAGTACCCAGCGCGCCGGGCAAGCGCTTTGACGAGGATACCAAGGTCACAGATATGCTTTACGGCTGCTACGCGGCAGCGGAAGCGGGAGAGGATTTTTCGGAAAAGCTTGCCGCTGTCAAAGCCAGATATGATGAGATCATCGAGGGGCTTTCCCTGGATTTTTCCCTGGACGATGAATTTGCTGTTATTTCAGAGAACCTTCGGAATAAGGCGGGGGCCGATTACGCGGCCAGCCGGGGAGAGTATTTAAGCGGACGGGTCATGGCAGCATATCTTGGATATCCCTTTGTGGACGCGGCGGAGGTGATCCGTTTTACGCCAGCCGGGGAGTTTGACGCTGAGACGACGCAGGAGATTATGAGCAGACGGCTCAGCAAATACAATTGCGCTGTGATTCCGGGCTTTTACGGCTCTTATAAGGATGGCAGGGTGAAGACCTTCTCCAGGGGCGGCTCGGATATTACTGGCTCCATCGTGGCAAAAGCAGTGCGGGCGGATGTGTATGAAAACTGGACGGATGTGTCCGGAATGCTGGTGGCGGATCCGAGAATCGTTGACAATCCGCGGCCGATAGAGTATGTTACTTATAAGGAACTGCGGGAGTTAGCTTACATGGGAGCCACTGTGCTTCATGAGGACGCCATCTTCCCGGTGCGCCAGGAGAATATTCCGATCAATATCCGCAATACCAATGCGCCTGCTGATCCAGGCACCTGGATTGTGGGCAGCACCTGTCAGAAGTCTAAGTACATCATCACGGGCATTGCGGGGAAAAAGGGCTTCTGCTCTGTGAATGTGGAAAAGGATATGATGAACTCTGAAGTCGGTTTTGGGCGTAAGGTTCTGCAGGCCTTTGAGGACTGCGGCATTTCCTTTGAACACATGCCCACCGGGATTGATACCCTGACGGTGTATGTGCATCAGGATGAGTTTGTGGATAAGGAACAGAGCGTGGTCTCCGCCATTCAGAGACTGGCCAGGCCCGACACCATTGATATTGAGGCGGATCTGGCGCTGATCGCTGTGGTGGGGCGGGGCATGAAATCTCAGAAGGGCACCGCGGCCACGATTTTCAAGCAGCTTTCCGCGAAGGATGTCAACGTAAAGATGATCGACCAGGGCTCCAGTGAGCAGAATATTATTATCGGTGTGGCCAACCGGGATTTTGAGACGGCTATTAAGGCGATTTATAATGGCTTTGTGAAGGTGAAGTAGATTACAGGAGAAATTATGGGAAATAATGACGTGATGGACGAGGAGGAGAGACGGGCTGCGAGACACAGGCGCAGGGTTCACGGACAGCTGATAGCGTATGTGGTTCTGCTGTTGATCCTGGTCGTTCTGGGAGCGGCGGGCTTTGGCGTTGTGAGGCTGATCCGTCAGCATCTGACCGGAACACAGACAGAGGAAGAGCAGGAAGTGAACGTTGAGGTGGACGACGAGCCCGAGCCTGAACCGGAAGAGGAGGAACCGGAGGAGGTCATCACCGGCCCTACCGCCGAGGAGCAGTTTGACGAATATCTGACGACCTATATCTCCAGTATGACTCTGGAGGAGAAGGCGGCTGGTTTATTGATCGTCACGCCGGAGCAGCTGACGGGCGTGTCAGTGGCAACTCAGGGCGGATCCGGAACCCAGGCGGCTCTGGAGCAATACACAGTGGGAGGCATTGTATATTTTAAACAGAATATCCTGAGTGAGGAGCAGTTTACGGAGATGATCTCCAACACCGTATCCTACAGCAAATATCCTCTTTTCATCGCGGTGAATGAGGAGGGCGGCGAGGTCAGTACCGTTTTAAACAGTGCGATAGAGGTGGCTGACGTGGCCTCCAACGCTGAAGTTGGGGCGAACGGTGTGGCGGATGAGGCCTATACTCAGGGAATGACCATTGGCAGCTATCTGGCTGCTCTTGGCATCAATCTGGATCTGGCTCCGGTGACGGAGGTGACCATTTCCGAGGACGCCGCGATCGCTGACAGAACCTATGGCAGCGACGCACAGACCGTGGGCACCCTGGCATCTCAGATGGCCCAGGGCCTGCAGAATCAGGGCGTCAGCGCGACCTTAAAGACCTTCCCCGGAACCGGCGATCTGACAGGCTCCACACAGGACGGGGCAGTCAGCACGGAGAGAGACAGGGAGAGCTACGGGGAGTATGAATTTGTGGCTTTTAAAACGGCGATCGACGGGGGTGCGGATTTTGTCATGGTCAGCCATATGACCGCCTCGAACCTTTCCGGAAGCCTGGACCCCATCTCCATGTGTGAAAGCGTGGTCACGGATATCCTGCGCAACAGCCTGGGCTTTGACGGTGTGATTATCACCGAGCCTCTGACCTACAGCGCCATCACTGAGTATTACGACACCGGCGATGCCGTAGTCAGCTGCCTGAAGGCGGGCTGCGATATGATCCTGATGCCTTCCTCTGTGTCGGAGGCTGTGGAGGCTATTGTGGAGGCCGTGGAGGCGGGCACACTTTCGGAGGAGCGCATCAATGATTCGCTTCTGAGGATCTACCGCATCAAGTATGCGGACAAGCTGGCGGATTTTCAGTAGGAAATCAATAGAAATAAAAGGAAGTTCAGATGATCAGGACTGTTGGGAGTGTTCTCAGCAGTCCTTTTTTGGTAACGGAGTGGTGAAAAGCTGCGATATGAGGGAATATTTTCAGAAAAACCGATCGTTCACAACGGTACATATACTGCCTGACGGCATTGCAGGGTGACATGGGCAAAAGGGCAAAAGGGCAAAATAAAAACTCCCCTGGTAAAGGGAGTCTGAATGAATGTTTGATTACCTTCTTGATTACATTTGGATGATTGACCCTTCAAAAAGCCTGTAAATACACGGTTTTGAGAGCAGGATACGGGAGTCGGACCCGCCTCTTCAGCTTGGGAAGCTGACATACTACCGATGTACTAATCCTGCGTGAGCCTGGAAAACCGGAACATCTGAAGTGTCCTGTTCTCCTGAGCAGTATTCATTATAATCGTAAGCGCCTTGAAAGTCAAGAAAATCTTTACCAGAATCATTTTCGT
>JAJPYH010000093.1 GCA_021205045.1 Lachnospiraceae bacterium
TCAAACAGTTATAAATAAAGGGTTACTCGCCATTTCAGGTGTGGGAAGTATTAGTCTCATAATAGCTGATTCTGTAATAAACATCATATACATACAGGTCAGCGTCGTCACCGGCCACATGGTACTCGTTGGAGGTCAGCAGTTCATCAATGACGTCCACTTCCCCTTCCACGCCCTGCAGCTTCACGCCGTACACATAGATGCCCTCTTCCTCAGGGTTGAACGCACGGATGGCCACCCAGTCGCTGACAGGCAGCTCGTAGGTCTCGCCATTGCTCAGATAAGCGGTCACGGTAGTGGGAAGCTGATCCGTATCCCAGGCAGTGCCGTACTCTAACTCCAGGGTGTTGGGGTTCGGAGCATAGGTCACATAGGGGTTTTCTGTATAGGTCATCGTAAAGGATGCCTTCAGTTCAAAGTAGTTGGTATACTCATCTGTCACTAACGGTGCCGTCCAGACATAATTGCCATAGGTGCCGTCATTATTGAACCCATCGCAAGTCCACTCGCCTACGGAAACCGTAGCGGTGCTGCCGTCGCCGAGAGTCACCTCCACCTCCGTGGGCCACTCAAACTCATCAAATACTGTCTGATCCACACTGACATCGTCAGGATTGGTCACAGAAACAATATCGCCTCCCTCAAACTGCCCATAATCGATGTAGATATTATCCAGAGCCATCGTTACGCTGGAGCCGCTGTACTTTTTGGACATATGAATCAGGAAAATATCAAGTCCATTGGCTTCGGTATCGATCGGAATATCCGTCATAGTGTAAGAATCTCCCGTAGATTTGTTGGTAATGGTCAAATCTGCGGTATGGTTGATATAATCAAACTCAAGATCGATCGTAAACCAGGTGCTACCATCCCCGGAAAGGCCTGTATTTACTTTATTATCATAAGAGATGGAACCCTCAAACTCCGCCTGTGTGGTAGAGGTGTCGGGAAGGGCACACTTTGTATAATAATACAGGTTCAGATCACTATCAAAAATCAACGAGAAATAAGAATTCTTGCTGTCCGGAGCCATAAACAGAATCTGTCCGCCATAAGCATAGCTGTTCGCGCTGACAGGCATCCAGTCAAACTGCACCGATGCGCTCTTGATGATGCCGCTGTTCAACTCCAGTCTGTTGCCGCGGTCTCCATTGCCGGTTACAGTGGCAAGCATATAAAAGTTGCCATCCTCATCCTCTTCCTGTGTCAGAGTAAAATAACCGCTTCCGGAATAGATGTTGATATCAGTGCCAAAGGCAACCGTCTCCCAGATATCAAATGTAAAATCGTTCTCATAGTCATGAGTGGAGACATAATCCCCATACCAGTTCATCTTATAGGTGGCCTGCAGTCCGTTGGGGTTGGCATTCTCCTCGGTAGCTACAATGTCCGCGGTCCAGGTGTAAACTCCCATGGCGTTAGAGTTTGGATCACTCTCGTCAAAGGACTCACAGACCCAGGTGTCCATATCAATCTCCACGGTGATGGTGCTGCCGTCTACCAGAGTGGCCTCCACCTCAGAGTAATGCTCATAGCCGCTCTCCCACATTTCCAGGGTCACATCCACGGTGTCAAGATCTGCCAGACCGGAGGAAGCCTGATAGCTGAGGCTGAAATTGTCATAGCCAATCTCCGCCACATAGGTCTTGCCTGTGCCAAGGCTGTTGGTACTGGCCATATTGATGACAACACTGTTTAAGGTGGTCGCTGCCGCATTAATCGCAACAGTTACCACTGAGGTTCCGTTGATCACGATCTCAGCCGTCAAAGCGGAATAGTCAATATTGACCGTAATCTCAGACCATTCTCCCGCATTAATGGTAGCTCCGGTATCCGTGATATCCGAGCCGTATACAGAATAATAAACGGAAGTGGTTGATGCTCCGCGCATCTCTCCTGTATAGACGCTGACAATCTCCACACCGTCGCTCATCAGCTGAATTCCGGGACGTCCCACTCTGCTGTCCGTGGTCTGATTCACCGGGTAGATGTTGTAGGTGAAGGTAGCGGTGCTCATCGATGGCATATCCTCAAAGGTCTTGGTAGCCGTTCTCTGAGACTGCTTCTCCCCCGTCAGGGTAATGTAGGAATTGCCGTCATCGGACGTAATCAGCGCAAGCTTTCCTTCCGTCACCAGATCTCCGGTAAATCCCCATAAATCCGACGCATCCTCTCCCTCGAAGTCCTCGCTGTAAATCGCGTCCTCGGGGATGTCCGCCGGGCTGGATGACATCACTGTAGTTGCCGTCACGGTCAGCTCCTCGGCTTCTACAGCCTCTTCGCTTTCCGCATCTTCAGCGGTTTCGTCCGCTGCTTCCTCGTCAGAAGCTTCGTCCTCAGCTTCCGCCTCATCAGCGGCTTCGTCTTCGGCCTCTTCCTGAGTCTCGCTTTCTGCTGCCGCATCCTCATCGGATGCAACATCGGCATCTTCATCCTCAGCATCTTGTGTTGCCTCGTCCGATGACGCCTCGGCTTCCTGCACAGGCGCGTCCGCAGCAGCTGCGCTCACACTCATGGTGTTTGGCAGAGCCATGGCCAGGGCCAGCAGTAAAGCCAGAAATCTTTTTCTTTTCATGTCTTCCTCCTTCTTTGGATAATGTTCACTTGTTTACACTAAAATTTTACATCTGCTTGTCTATTTTTTCAATGCAAAAAATCAGGAATAATGTGCAAAATCGCCCATTTATAAAACGCAGATTGAAATGATTTGTCTATTTTGCATAATTCTTTTGAACTGTTTTTGTCTAAAAATCAGGATTTCCTGAAAAGCAAAAAATCCCGAACTCCCGCAGTCATCATTCAGCTGCAGGAATTCAGGATTGATCTTACTTCCTATGATTTTTTCAAAACGGACATGTCTTCTGACGCGGACCTTACCATATATGAAGGTCAGCTGCCCCCTGTTTTCAGGCTGAGCGCGAGGCCTTCTCCTTCTTCATCACCATATCCAGGCACATCAGGCCCATGGCAATGAGCACCGCCCCGGCGGTAATCCCCGCCGATCCCGTGGGGAACAGCCCCAAATTGCTCATCAGGAACACCACCACATTGACCAGGCCGTGGATAGCCGCGATCAATACAAAATTACCACTGTCCCGGTAGGCCATGGCCAGCACCGCGCCGATGGCGAAGGCGTAAATGCCCTGCACCAGATTGCCGTGATAAATGCCAAAGAGCAGGGCGGATAAAAGCAGCGCCATGGTGGGCTTCATATATTTGTCCATCTGCACCAGGATAATGCCCCGGAACAGAAATTCCTCCACCGTGGAACTGAAAAATCCATAAAGGATAATTCCCAGCGGAATGCCCACGGCATACAGGTTGGCCGCCGCCTCCTGATAACTGCTGCTGACGGTCAGCAGGCCGGTGCCGATAAAGAACATATTGATGCCCAGGGCCAGCAGCAGGGTGGTGACCACCCACACGAAGGTCTTCTGCTGCGGGTTCTGGCCGTATTTTTCCTTTGCGGCAGCAAGACACTTTTTGCCATCCGCCATATAATAGAGGATGAAAAATACCACAATCAGCGCCAGAATCTGCACAATGGCACTGCCATTGCCGGAAAAGGCCAGCTTCTCCTCATCGGAATCTTCCAATACAAAAATAAAGTTGAACAGGGCGTCATTTCCCCGGCTGATGTAGAGCACCGCATAGCCCAGGAGCTGACGCGCCAGCTCTCCCATCACATAAAACAGCAGGAAAGGGTAGAGGAAAGACCAGACCATCTGAAAGCTTCTGGATCTCTTCTTTTTGGCGTCCGCCTTCCAGTCGCCGGACTGCCCGGCGGCCTGTTTGCCGACATTCGAACCGGCGGCATTCTGCGTCCTGCCCTGATTGCTGTCTGCAGCGGACGCCCCGCCAGCCGCAGTCTGTCCTGTCTTTCTGTCGTCCGTACTGAAATATTTGGGATCCATCCGGCGGGTAGCTCTGTCCTCTGTGCCGGAAGCCTGGGAATCCATCTGATCGGCGCTGCCTCCGGTGCCGGAAGTCTGAGAGTCCATCTGACCGACGCTGCTCCCAGTGCCGGAAGCCTGAGAGCCCATCTGACCGGCGCTGCTGCTCCCAGTGCCGGAAGCCTGAGAATTCATCCGTCCGGCAGCTCGCTCCTGTGCTTCATCCGCCTCAGCCTCCTCCTCCGGCTCTGGTTCCTTCACCTCAAAGTCCTCGCCCTGCAGTTCCTTTGACAGAAGCAGGTTCTCCAGCTCCTCCACCGTAGCCACAATATAGTCCGGCTCAGACTCCTCCAGCTCTCCCTGAGGCGCGTAACCGTAGCGCACCCCCACGGAGATCAGTCCCATATTGTTGGCCGCGTCCACATCAAAGCAGCGATCCCCCACCATGACCACGGAATCTTTTCTGATCCTCATGTAATGAAACAAACGATTCAAGGTGTCGGCAATCAAATCCTCCTTGGAGGAATCCATGGCCTGAGGATCGGAGCCCACAATAGCCTCAAAGTACCGGGCAATTCCAAAATGCTCCAGAATTTCCTTCACCATATCCTCGGTCTTGGAGCTGGCCACTGCCAGATGAAAGCCCTGAGCCTTCAGTCTTCGCAGCATTTGAGGAATTCCCGGATACACCTCATTCTCAAATTTGCCCACATCATGCATGCGCTCCCGGAATTTGGCCACAGCCCTGACGATCTGCTCCTCATCCATCTGATAAAACTTCCGGAAGCTGTACTGTAAGGGAGGTCCGATAAAGGCCGTCAGATCGTCAATATCTTCCACCACAATTCCCTGATCCGCCAGTGCGTACTGAGCGCTTGTGCAGATTCCCACCTTGGGATCGGTCAGGGTGCCGTCCAGATCAAATAAAATATAATCTCTTCTCATCGATATCAGTTCCTCCGCGGTTGACTGTGCTTCTATACTCAGCGGACTTCCAGACAATCGTCATTCGGAAGCCTGTCTCCTGTTTTTATTCCATTTCTGATTGCCTGCTCTTATTTCAGGCTCTATCGTCGGTCAGCATTCAGAAACCTGTCAGCTGTTCTCATTCTATCTCTGATTGCCTGTTCTTATTTCAGGCTCTATCGTCAGTCTGCATTCAGAAGCCTGTCAGCTGTTCTCATTCCAAACCCTGTTGTCCGCTCTCACTCAGAATCCTTCCGCCGGTTTTCCTCCCGGAATGTCTGTATTTCTTTTCTCTCTTCCTCGTCATACTGCCGGAAAGCCCTGAAACGCCCCGCCAATAACGCCAGAGAATCCTCCACGCCCTTCAGCAATCCTTCCTTATATAAAGCCACTGCCAGAATTCCCAACGGCACTGCCACAATCATCCCCGTCACTCCCGCCAGCCGATATCCGGCATACAGCAGGAAAAGGGTAGGACTGGGCGGCATTCCCAGAGTTTCTCCCACATATTTGGGCGGAATCATCGGACGCACCAGCTGGGCTCGTCCCGTCAGCGCGATCCGGCCGATTCCCTTAACGATCTCGCCGTTGATCAGGCAGATCAGCGCCCAGGGTGCCAAAATGATGGTGGTGCCAAACACCGGCAGCATGTCCAGAACAGCAATGCCCAAAGCCGCCAGCGGGAAATATCTGACTTTCAGAAGTCCCAGACAGGCCGTCAGCAGCAGATAAATCCATACCTCAATCTGGAGCTGCGCCTTAAAATATCCCCCGATGGAGTGAGAAATGCTCTTTCGAATCACATCCACATTGTGACGCCAATTCTCCGGAAGCCGATCCAGCAGCTTTCCAAAGGAATCCCGGTCCAGCACAAAAAAAGAAAACAGCAATCAGGCACATAATGACGCTGATGAACACGTTGCCCAGCTGACCGGCCACGGAGGCAGCGATTCCCGCTGTCTTATCCAGCAGAAAGCTGCTCAGGCTGTTCAGCGTATTTCCTACCGTATCCGAACTGCTTGACAGGAAATTCATAATAGAGGAGACCTGCTCTTGCGGCAGGAAAAACAGCAGCCTCTGCAGGATGTCCTCCAACTCACTGGAATCCTGCAGAAGACCGGCCCATAATTCAGGCACATCACGCAGGAAGCTGCCCAGCATGTTGACCAGCAGGCTGCACAGACCGTAGAGCACCACTACCACCAGCAGAATGACCAGAACAATGACCACAATCATGCTGGCTTTTCTTTTCAGCGGAAAATGCTTTTCCACAAAATTCACCAGGGGTGTCACAATCCAGGCAATAATCCCGGCCACCACAAAAGGCATAAAAAACACCAGAATTTGCGGCACCAGCCAGATGGCCAGCAGTAAGCAGACCAGCGGACAGAGCAGATTCAGAGCAATTTTCAAATTTGTGTGCTTTTTATTGTTCATTCAGGTTCCTTTCAGTAGCCAGGCAATTCATCCCATCCATAAATGGCAGGTCCAGGACAGCATCTCATCTCTATCGGATCGTTCCGGTTCATTTCTCACCCATATCAGTTCATTCCGGTCCGTTTCTCACCCATATCGGATGATTCCGACAGGCTTCTCATCCATCAGGATGATCCGTTGTATTGTTATGCAGTCGGCTGGCCGACCTGAGCCAGCGCCAGCTGATCAATATAGGCATAAATCTCTTCTCTTCCCTCTTTTGTCAGGGCAGAGTAGGGAAATATCTTCGTCCCCTTCTCCAGCTCAAGCCCGGTGCGAAAGATCTTTTTCTGCTTCTCCAGCTGGCTGCGCTTGATCTTGTCCGCCTTGGTGGCGATGATCACCGGCGAAAAGCCCTGATTGCAGATCCAGGAATACATCAGCCTGTCGTTGGCGGAGGGTTCATGCCGGATATCCACCAGCAAAAAGACGGAAACCAGCATCCGGGAGGTGTGCAGATATTTTTCAATCATCTTCCCCCACTGAGCACGGATCTGCTCATTGGCGTTGGCGTAACCGTAGCCGGGGAGATCAACAAAGTAGAGTTCTCCCGGAATCTTTTCCAAAACCTGTTTCTGCTCCCATCCCAGAGCCTGCTCCAAAGCCTGCTTCTGCTCCCGTCCCGGAGCCTGTTCCTGCGCAGATTCTGACACATCGCTGATGCCTGTTTCTGTCACCAGCCGCTCATGATAGCATTCCACATGATAAAAATTCACCGTCTGAGTCTTTCCCGGCTGGGAGCTGGTGTGGGCCAGATTCTTACGATTTAACAGCCCGTTGATCAGGCTGGATTTGCCCACATTGCTCTTTCCCGCAAAAGCGATTTCCATATACTGATTGTCAGGGAAGGTACTGGTGACACCACATACCGTTTCCAGCTGTACATCCTTGATAACCATATCATTTTACCTTTCATTCTCACTGCACCAGCACTGCCGCCAGCACTTCCTTCATATGGGAAACCGGGATGATCTTCATATCGCCGATGATTTCCTCGCTCATCTCCTCCAGATCCTTTTTATTTTCCAGAGGAATCAATACCTGCTTCATCCCCGCCATGTTGGCCGCCAGCATCTTTTCCTTCAGGCCGCCGATGGGCAGCACCCTGCCCCGCAGGTTGATCTCCCCGGTCATGGCGGTCAGGTGATCCGCGGGGATACCGGCCACGGCGCTCAAGAGTGCAGAGGCCATGGTGATGCCGGCGCTGGGGCCGTCCTTGGGCACCGCTCCCTCCGGAATATGAAGATGAAAATCATGCTTTTCAAAATAATCCTCCGCCACACCGTAGTCTCCCGCAATGCTGCGCACATAGCTGTAGGCAATCTGAGCGGATTCCTGCATGACTTCGCCCATCTGGCCGGTCAGCTTCAAATCGCCTTTCCCCGGCATGGTATTGACCTGAATCTCCAGGGTAACGCCGCCCACGCTGGTCCAGGCCAGGCCTCTGACAATGCCGATTTCCGGCTTTTGATTGGCCTGTTCCGGATCATATTTTTCTTTTCCCAGATAATCCTTCAGATCAGGAGCGTCAATGCAAAGACTGCCGGGAACAGCCGTGCCGCTGACAAATTTTCTGGCGGCTTTGCGGTACAGATCCGCCAGGCACCGCTCCAGATTTCTGACGCCCGCTTCTCTGGTGTAGCCGGCAATCAGTTTACGAATGGCTTCATCGGTAATCTCCACCGCGCCGTTTTCCATGCCGTGATCACCGGCCTGCTTCGGCACCAGATGTTCTCTGGCAATATGAAATTTCTCGTTGGCCGTATAGCCGGAGATCTGAATCACATCCATTCTGTCCAGCAGAGGGCTGGGGATATCGGAGGTGTCATTGGCCGTGGCGATAAACAGAACCTCGCTTAAATCCAGGGGCAGCTCCAGATAGTGATCCCGAAACTGCCGGTTCTGCTCACTGTCCAGCACCTCCAGCAGGGCGGAATAGGCATCCCCCCGGTAATCCCTGCTGACCTTGTCGATCTCATCCAGCAGCAGAACCGGGTTTTTCACCCCCGCCTGCCGGATCGCCGCCGCAATCCGGCCCGGCATGGCACCGATATATGTCTTTCTGTGGCCCCGGATCTCCGCCTCGTCATGAAGGCCGCCCAGACTGATGCGCACATATTCCTTCTGCAGAGCCTCGGCCACAGAGCGGACAATGGAGGTCTTGCCGGTACCCGGAGGTCCCACCAGGCACAGAATCGAGCTGTGGCTTTCCGGGTGATAGGCCCGCACCGCCAGAAATTCCAGGATACGCTCCTTGACCTTCTCCAGGCCATAATGGTCTCTCTCCAGGATTTCCTCCGCACGATGAATGTCCAGACATTCCTCGCTCATTTTATCCCAGGGCATGTCCAGAAGCATCTCGATATAATTGCGCTCCACACTGGCCTCGGCGGTATTGCCCGCCGTACTGCGCAGACGCTTGATTTCCTTATAAATCTTCTGCTTCACCTCATCAGAAGCCTGAAGCTGCTCCACCTTGCTCTCAAACTGATCCGCGTCTGAGCCCGCGGGATCCTCGCCCAGCTCCTCTTTGATGACGCGCATCTGCTCCCGCAGCATGTATTCCTTCTGCTGCTTATCCACCCGTTCCTTTACCCTGGCACCAAACTCTGCCTGGGCCTTTCCGATATAGGCCTCATCCGCCAGAATCTGGCAGACCTGTTCGCATCGCTCAGGCAGACCAGGGCAGTTTAAAACCTGCTGCTTTTTTGCAACGGGAAGAGGCAGGGTAGCCGCCGTAAAATCAAGGCAGCTTCCCAGTTTTTGATTTTTTTCCAGAAATTCTACCAGACCGCCGTCCACCTTGGGAAAGCTCTGCAGATACTCCGCCAGGCCAATCTCCAGATGCCGCCGGAGACTTTCTTTCTCCAGCCGCTCCAGAGAATCCTCATCCGCTGCCGGCACCTCCCTCACCTGTGCGCTTAGATATCCGTCCTCTTTATTCACGCCGCAAAGCACGGCGCGGCTCACTCCCTGGACCGCCACCCGCATGTTTTTATTGGAAAGCCTGGAAACCTGGCGAATCCGCACAATCGTGCCAATGGTTTCCAGATCATCCTCGTCCGGATCGTCAGTGCTGACATATTTCTGGCAGACCACGAACAACTGGCGGTGCAGATCCATGGCCTGTTCCACTGCGCGAACAGACTTTTCCCGCACCACATCAAAGTACAGGCTGATCTCAGGGAAGGCCACCATGCCGCGCAGGGGCACCATGGGCAGGGTAAGCATATCTGCCTCGTTATCCTCTTCCGTCCCGTTGGTTTCTTCCGGCTGGTTATTTTCTTCCGTCTGGCTATTTTCTTCCGTCTGGTTATTCTCTTCCGTATTGTATATTTTCTCTTCGTTTTCCATAATTCAGCAAAAAAGCAGGCGCCACATCAGCAGCGCCTCTCCACATTCATCTGCGGTGTATGATCCGCGGAGCCTCTTTTTTCTCCACTGCCGCTTTTGTAATAATGCACTTTTCAATGGTAGGATCGCTGGGAACCTGATACATGGTATCCATCAGGATATTCTCCACGATAGTGCGAAGGCCCCTGGCTCCCGTCTTTTTCTCCACCGCCTGATCCGCGATGGCCTCAATGGCGTCCGGCTCAAACTCCAGCGTCACATCATCGTACTTCATCAGCTTCTGATACTGCTTGACCAGGGCATTTCTGGGCTCCTGCAAAATACGCACCAGAGCGTCCCGATCCAGGCCCTCCAGATTGACTATCACCGGCACCCGGCCGATAAACTCCGGAATCAGACCAAACTTGATCAGATCCTGGGTAGTCACCTCCGCAAACAGCTCTCCCGCTTCCCGGTTGATCTTGTGGGTCACATCCTGATTGAAGCCGATGGCCGACCGATCCAGCCTGGAGGCAATAATCTGCTCTAATCCTGAAAAAGCGCCGCCGCAGATAAACAGGATATTGGTGGTATTGATGGGAATCAGCTCCTGCTGAGGATGCTTGCGCCCGCCCTGGGGCGGCACGCTGGCCTCGGTGCCCTCGATCAGCTTTAACAGCGCCTGCTGCACGCCCTCGCCGGACACGTCCCTGGTGATGGATACATTCTCGCCCTTCTTGGTGATCTTGTCAATCTCATCAATATAGACAATACCATGCTCCGCCTTGGCAATATCATAATCCGCCGCCTGAATCAGCTTCAGCAGAATATTCTCCACATCCTCGCCCACATAGCCGGCCTCCGTCAGGGTGGTAGCGTCGGCAATGGCAAAGGGCACGTTGATGATCTTAGCCAGCGTCTGGGCAATATAAGTCTTGCCGCAGCCGGTAGGTCCCAGCAGAAGGATATTGCTCTTCTGTATCTCCACATCGTCCACATAACGCTCAGCCAAAACCCGCTTATAGTGATTGTACACCGCCACGGACAACACCTTTTTGGCCTGCTCCTGACCAATCACATAATCGTCCAGGAAGCTCTTGATCTCCTGAGGCTTGAGCAGATTAATATCCAGCTCATTGTCGCTGCCGCTCTCTTCGTCATCGTACAGTTCTTCGTCCAATATCTCCGAGCAAAGGCCGACGCACTCGTCACATATATAAATTCCGTCAGGACCCGCGATGATCTTTCGCACAGCATCCTGAGATTTTCCGCAAAAAGAACATCTGATCCGGTTAGAATTCTTTCCTGCCATGTTTCCCTCTCAAACTGATATATCGTTTTCGGGCGGTGGTCAGCCGCCCGTTTTGAATATTTTATTTGTCTTGATTCTCTTTTCTTGTCACTACGCTGTCGATCAGTCCGTAAGCCATGGCGTCCTGGGCGGTCAGCCAGTTGTCGCGCTCGGTGTCTCTGGCCACCTCCTCATAGCTTTTACCGCAGTTTTCCGCCAGGATGCGGTTCATTCTCTCCTTAATAAAAAGGATGTGCTTCGCGGTAATCTCAATCTCCGTGGCCTGTCCCTGGGTGCCGCCGGAGGGCTGATGGATCATGATCTCCGAGTTGGGCAGAGCCATGCGCTTGCCCTTCGCGCCTCCCGCCAGCAAAAAGGCTCCCATGCTGGCCGCCATACCCACACAGATGGTGGACACGTCACACTTGATGTACTGCATGGTATCATAAATCGCCATTCCTGCGCTGATGCTGCCGCCGGGGCTGTTAATATACAGGTGAATATCCTTGTCCGGATCCTCCGCCTCCAGGAACAGAAGCTGCGCTACCACCACGGATGCGCTGGTATCGTTGACTTCCTCTCCCAGGAAGATGATCCTGTCCTTTAATAATCTGGAATAAATGTCGTAAGATCTTTCTCCTCTGCTTGTCTGTTCAATGACATAAGGTACTAAGCTCATAATGGTCTCCTTTCCTGATGATTTCTGAGGGTACGATAAAGTGCCCTCCAAATACTGTTCAAAATCAGATTTTCTCATATCCGGGCTCTTAGCCATGCGCCCCCGCAGAGACATACCCTGTGTAAGCACGGCATAAGTCCGGCTATTGAGAACTCCTTTATAATCTATTACTCTGCGTCCTCCGCAGATGCTTGCGCTTCTGCCTTCGGCTCCACCTCAACGGCGTTCTCCACAAGGAACTGCACTGCCTTGTTGATGGCCAGGTCAAGCTTCACCTGCTCCTCACCGGCTTCACCCAGGGCGGTCTCGATGGCCTCCACTTCCATGCCGTACTCCTTGCTCATGCGCTCCAGCTCTTCCTTGTACTCTTCCTCAGAAGCCGCAATCTGCTCCGCAGCGACCACCGCTTCCAGCACCAGGCTCTGACGGATCCGCTGCTCCGCCTGAGGCTTCACCTGATCCATCATGGTGGACATGGTGCTGTTGGTAAACTGCAGATACTGCTCCATGGAAAGTCCCTGAGACTGAAGCCTCTGAGAGAAGTCCTCGATCATCTGCCTCTGCTGATACTCGATCATGGGCACCGGAATCTCCATCTCGGCGTTTGCTGTCACAGCGTCCACTACGGCGTTCTTCTTCGCCCGCTTTACCTCAGCCTCCTTCTTCTCCAGAAGCTGCTTTTTCACATCCGCTCTGTACTCTTCCATGGTGTCGAACTCGGAAACCTCAGAGGCGAACTCATCGTCTAACTCCGGCAGCTCCTTCACCTTGATCTGCTTGACAGAGCACTGAAAGGCCGCGTCCGCTCCGGCCAGATCATCCGCCTGATAATACTCCGGGAAGGTCACATTCACTTCCAGCTCTTTGCCGATCTCCGCACCGATGAGCTGCTCCTCAAAGCCCGGAATAAAGGAACCGGAACCGATGGTCAGGGGATAATCCTCTCCCTTGCCGCCCTCGAAGGCAACGCCGTCCTTGAAGCCCTCGAAATCCAGAATCACCTCATCGCCGTCCTGTACCGGTCTGTCGTCCACATCGATCTCACGGGCGTTGGTCTCTCTCTCCTTCTCAATCTCGGCGTCCACCTCGGCATCAGTCACCTCGGCCTCCACCTTATCAATCTCCACGCCCTTATACTGGCCCAGAGTAACCTCCGGCTTAACAGCCACTTCAGCGGTGAAAATAAAATTCTGGCCCTCGCCGATCTGAACCACATCCACCTCAGGACGGGATACAATCTCTCTGCCGTCGTACTCTTCCAGCGCCTCCTCATAAGCGTCGGAGATCAGATCATTGGCAGCGTCTTCATAAAAGATTCCCTTGCCGTACATGCCCTCGATCATCTTGCGGGGCGCCTTGCCCTTGCGGAAACCAGGAATATTGAACTGGGACTTTGTCTTCTGATACGCGTCATTCAAAGCCCTGTCAAATTCAGCCGCCTCCACTTCTATAGTCAGTTTAACCATGTTTTTCTCTAAGTTCTCTACCTTTAAACTCATAACTTCCTCCCAAGTTTACTATTGCACGGCCACAGTCTTTTTTCGGATACCCCTCTGACCGCACTCATTTCATGATTGTAACACAGTTTTCCAGCGAATACCAGCTTTTTCTCAAAGAAATAAATCAAAGTATAAGCCATTTATGATAATGTCCTTATATACCACAAGAGAAAATGTCCCA
>JAJPYH010000163.1:0-1988 GCA_021205045.1 Lachnospiraceae bacterium
GGCTGGCTTACTGCTGATCTGATCGAACGACCCTTTTGCTGACTAACACCATTCTTAATGATGGATGGGTATTTGAAAAACAGACCGGCTCTCACCGCCACTATAAGCATCCGACCAAACCTGGGAAAGTTACCATACCCTTTCACAGTAAGGAGCTTCCTAAAGGAACCGAAAATTCCATCCGAAAACAGGCCGGACTTAAGTAAGCCCTGCCACCAACCATCAAGGAGGTGTGATTATGTTATCTATTTATCCTGCTTGCTTTTTTAAGGAAGAAAATGGGTATTCCGTTATTTTCCCTGATCTGGGCGGCCTCGCCACCTGCGGTGATACTCTGGAGGATGCTATGGCCATGGCTATTGACTGCCTTGCCGGATATCTCAAGTGGTGCGAGGATGATGGAGATGAAGTTCCCAAGCCCTCTCCTGTATCCGCTGTCTCACCTGATCAAATCGCCGCGGAACTGGATTTCACCTACAGCGAAGCATTTGTCAGCATGGTTTCTGTCGATGTCAAAGCCTATGCCAGAGATCATTTTGACAAATCTGTCAAAAAAACGCTCAGTATTCCTGCCTGGCTCAATAAGGCAGCGCTGGATCAGGGCATCAATTTTTCCCAGACATTACAGGAGACTCTTATGGCAAAGCTTCATGTAAGCGCCTGAGAATATGACATCAAAAATATATTGCTTATCAGGAGTTGCATCAGCGACCGATGATAAAAGACCTCAGTAAGTAAGTAAAGAGCCTTGAAAATCATTGATTCAGGCTTAATAAATATGAATAGTAGCAAACAAAAGGAGAATTCACCATGACATACGAAAATGAACCCGTCGATGAGGAAATGACCGTCACTCTGGATCTGGAGGACGGGCGCACGGTGGAGTGCGCCGTCATCACCATTCTGGAAGTGGAGGGCAGAGATTATATCGTAGTGCAGCCCCTGGATGAAAATGGGGAGAATGAGGACGGCGAGGTCTGGTTCTACCGCTACAGCGAAAATCCGGACGATCCGGAGGAAGAGCCGGAGCTTGGCTATATCGATGATGACGCCGAGTACGAGGCCGTGGAGGACGCCTTTGAGGAGTTCCTGGACGACGTAGAGTTTGACGAGATTGTGGACGGGGAGTAAATCTGTCCCCGCCCGTAAGCGTCTGCAAAGCCTTTCAGACCACAAGCCCCTGACCGCCCGATGTGTCGGCCGCTGCATTTTCAGCGTGATACATGAAATCTATTTTATCACGGAGTTTCCTTCCAGCAGCCTGTGGAGAAACATGCTGGGTCTCTTCAGGTGCCCGGCTTCCCCGCTGATATAGTAGATTTCCAGCGTATGTTTCGCCCTGGTCATCGCCACATACAGAAGTCTGCGCTCCTCCTCCACCTCCTCTTTGGACAGGTTTTTGCCCCGGGGCATTCTGCCCTCGTTGACATCCGGGAGGATCACCAGATCGTATTCCAGCCCCTTGGAGCCGTGCATGGTCATCAGATGCACGCCGCCTGGGGGCTTTGTTTTTTGATTTTTGTTATCCCTGATCTGCAGCTGGCGGTCCGTCTCCACGTATTCCAGCCAGTCCTTCACCTCCAGGTACTGCTCCATTTCCCTGGAAATCTCTTCAAACTGCTCCTGGATTTCCTCGTACCGGTCTTCCTCTTCGGCCAGGGTATTTTTCAGATAGCGGCCATAGCCGATGCCGACCCAGATATACTTCATGGCAAGAGCCGGGCGCATGCCCTTCAGGTGCTTTACCTGAGAAGCCAGGGGCACCGGGAGAATGGTAAAATTCACAATCTGCTCCCGGGTGATGAAGCGGTTGGGCTTATTGGCAATCCGCAAAACATCCTTTCTCTCCCCTCTCCCCAGGCCCAGCTTCAGGTAAGACTCCACATCCAGATACCAGTCCTCCTCAAAAACTCTTTTCTCATTTTCCCTGATTTGGAAGGGAATTCCCGCCTTTCTCAGACGATGGGTAAAGGCTCCCAGCTCCTTGT
>JAJPYH010000163.1:1998-13303 GCA_021205045.1 Lachnospiraceae bacterium
CATTCATTGAGGTCGGGCTGCTTTGCAAGGCAGTCCAGTATCGTTTCCAGCATGGCTTCTCTGTTCGGGAAAGACCGGAGCGCAACGCCCCTCTCCACCTGATCCTTGGGCCGGATGGCTTTTTCAAAGCGGGATTGATTGTCGGAAATCACCTTCAATGACGCCTGCACAATGCATTTGGCGGAGCGGAAATTCTGATCCAGCAAAATTTCCGTCACCGGTTGGTAATCCTTCAGAAACTGCCGCATCAGGGAGACCTCCGCACCCCGGAAGCGATAGACGCTCTGGTCGTCATCCCCCACCAGAAACACAGATTTGGCAGGTCCGGTCAACAGCTTCAGAATTTCATACTGCACCGGGTTCATGTCCTGGCATTCATCCACCAGAATAAAGGGGAAGGTTCTGACAATCCGTTTCCTGATCTCCATATTTCCCCGAAGCAGATTCATGCAGGCAATCTGTAATTCATCAAAATCAAAATAGCCTTCCTGCCTTAACGACTCGGAATACAGCCGGTAGATGTCTTCTATATCTTTCGGCCTGATTTCATCGGAAACCGGCAGCTTTTCCTTATCCATTCCCACATTAATATAGAAGCCCAGCAGCTGCTCTACCGCCTCCGCAATGCCCTGAGAATTGTCCTGCAGCACAGTTTTGCAAGCAGATTTGATCAGCATCTGCTTTACATTGGCGGGCACCAGGGTATGGGGAAATTTTCGGGAGTATGTTCGTAAGATAAAATAAAAGAATGAGTGAAATGTGCCGAACCAGGGACTTTCCTGGGGCATCTTTTGTGAAAAGCGTTCCTCCATCTGGACCGCGGCGGCCTTGGTGAAGGTGATCACCAGAATTTGGGAAGCATCCACCTTCCGCTTCCCGATCAGGCGACAGACCCTCTCGGTGATCACCAGAGTCTTGCCGCTGCCGGGACCCGCCAGCACAAGGGCAGGTCCCGTGAAATGATCGATGGCCCTCTCCTGGGCCGGTGTGAACTGATTAGCCAAGCAGAGCCTCCATATACGCAATGGCACTGTTCTGTGCCGGTGTAAAATGACCTGCCAGACAGAACCTGCAATGATGCAATGGCACTCCGGGCCGGTGTGAACTGACCGGCCTGTGACAAAGCCTCCAATGATGCAATAACACTGTTCCGGGCCGGTATCAACTGACTTTCCAGGCAACTGCGTCCTGATATGAGCAGTTTAGCCAAGGGCAGCCTCCAGCTTCGCGATGCCGGTGCGGATCCGGGATAAGGACTCCTCCTTGCCCAGCACCTCCAAAATCTCGGTAGCCCCGGCGGGGGTTGTCTGTTTGCCGCTGGCGGCGGTGCGGATGGGCCACATCACATAGCCGTTCTTGTATCCCTTTTCCCCGGCATAGGAAAGCAGCAGCTGATAGAGGGCGTCATTGGAGTAATCCTCCTGGGCCTCCAGCAGAGGCAGCACATCCTTTAAAACGGTAAGGGAGCTCTCCGGCGTGGTCTTCATTTTCTTGTGACGGTACATTTCCGGATCATATTCCGGCAGGGTCTCAAAGAAGTCCACCATTTCAGTGATGTCCGGGAAAACCTCGATGCGGGTCTTGACCATAGCGGCTACCTTTCGCAGATCCTGTCCTTTGGTCAGAGCCGCCTCCAGGTATGGCTTTGCCTGCTCAAAAAACGTATCAAAGTCCATGGCCTTGATATACTCGCCGTTCATCCACCTCAGCTTTCCAATGTCAAAGACCGAGAGGGACTTATTGATGCGATGATAGTCAAACTTCTCAATCAGCTCCTCCATGGAAAAGATTTCCCGGTTTTCCTCGGGAGACCAGCCCAGAAGAGTGATATAATTGACCACGGCCTCAGCCACAAAGCCCTGATCCAGAAGGTCCTCAAAGGAGGAATGGCCGCTTCTCTTGGAAAGCTTTTTGTGATTTTCATCGGTAATTAACGGCAGATGGATGTACACCGGCACCTGCCAGCCGAAGGCCTCGTAAAGACGCACATACTTGGGTGAGGAGGAAAGATACTCATTTCCTCTGACCACGTGGGTGATGTTCATGGTATGGTCGTCCACCACGTTGGCAAAATTATAAGTGGGATAGCCGTCGGACTTGATCAGAATCATGTCGTCCAGCTCCGAATTGTCCACGGTGATGTCTCCGTAAAGCTCATCGTGGAAGGTGGTGGTGCCCTCAGTGGGGTTATTCTGCCGGATCACAAAGGGCTTGCCGGCAGCCAGGTTGGCCTCGATTTCCTCTTGGGAGAGGGAGAGGCAGTGCTTGTCATAGACGGTGATTTCCTTGGTCTCGCCATCCATCTCGATGGTCCGGCGCAGACTCTCCAGACGCTCCTTGTCGCAGAAGCAGTAATAGGCCTCGCCCTTGTCGATGAGCTCTTTGGCGTATTTCATGTAGATACCGGTCTTCATGCGCTTGCTCTGAACGTAAGGGCCGTATCCGCCGTCCTTATCCGGGCCTTCGTCCGGGATCAGGCCGGTTTTGTCCAGGGTTCTGTTGATGATGTCCACCGCGCCCTCCACCTGTCTCTCCTGGTCGGTGTCCTCGATGCGCAGGACGAAAGTGCCGTTCTCATGCTTGGCAATTAAATATTCGTACAGGCCGGTGCGGAGGTTGCCCACGTGCATTCTGCCGGTGGGGCTGGGGGCGTAGCGGGTTCTGATTTTGGTCATTCTTTTTTCCCTCACAATTTCCGGGCAAATCAAATAAAAAAGCACGGCTCCGCCTCAGCCTTTTCATCTGATATTCCCTGTTTTCATGCAGATTTCAATCTCAATCACTATACCGCAATTTCAATCATATCTCAAGTGCTATTCCAAATTTTTCTTTTCTGAACTATTCGCAGCCGGCTTGCTGAGCGCTTTTGCGCATGCGAAGCACTCATAGGGCGTCCCATAGAGGAAAGCGGCCGTAAATAGTAGCTTCTGAATTTTCACAGCCACATTCACAACCACGCTGCCTTTGCAAACCGAGCACTCCACGAATACCACATGGCTATCAACAGCAGCTCCTACATATTCTCCGGTATCTTTCTCTCCGAGGTATTGGCGTACTGAGTCACGGCTTTTGTGGCCTGGGGGATGGTGATGTTGGTGCCGGCGCCGGCAACGCAGCCGCCGGGACAGGCCATGCCTTCAATCAGGTAACCGTTGAGGTGCCCGGCCTTGGCCATGAGCAGGGCTTTGCGGCAGTCCTCCAGGCCCTGGGCGTGTTCAATTTTGACCTCGGTACCCGGATAGTAGGTGTCGATGGCCTTTTTGATGGCGCCCGCCACGCCTCCGGCTACGCCGTAGCCTCTGCCCAGGGAGGTGGCCTGATTCATCTTTTCGGCTTTCTCCTGTTCCTTCATTTCATTCAGGAAGATGCCTTTCGCCTCAAAGATGCCCGCCAGTTCCTCGAAGGTGATGACGAAGTCCACATCGGAACGCACGGTGCGTCTGCTGGCCTCCAGCTTTTTGGACACGCAGGGGCCGATGAAGACCACGGAAGCCTTCGGATGCTCCTGCTTGATGATCCGGGCGGTGGCCACCATGGGGGTCAGCTCGTTGGAAATCTTGTCGATGGTCTCCGGAAAATATTTTTTGGCAAGGACGGACCAGGAGGGACAGCAGCTGGTCAGGGAGAAATTCTGCTTGCCGCCGGCCACTTCCTCCACATAGTGGCGAGCCTCCTGAAGGCAGCCGTAGTCCGCTCCCAGCGCCGTCTCATAGACGTCCGAAAAGCCCAGCGTCAAAAGGGCCTCCCTGAGCATCTCAGGAGTCACTGTACTGCCAAACTGCCCCACAAAGGCGGGCGCCACCTGGGCAATGATCTCTCTGCCGCTCTGCAGGGCCCGGATCAACTGGAAAATCTGGGACT
The DNA here is from genome assembly GCA_021205045.1 of Lachnospiraceae bacterium. Taxonomy (GTDB): domain Bacteria; phylum Bacillota; class Clostridia; order Lachnospirales; family Lachnospiraceae; genus RGIG6307. Next base: position 5,860 of record JAJPYH010000163.1, read on the forward strand.
TGTCCGCAATGGTGCCAAAGGGGCAGCTGACCATGCACATGCCGCAGGTCACGCACTTGTCCGGGTCAATGACTGCCCGGCCATGGTCGCCGGTGCCGATGGCCTTCACGCCGCAGGCCTTCATGCAGGGGCGGACAGAATGAGAAATGGCGTCGTAGGGACACACTTCCTTACATTTTCCGCACTTGATGCACTTCTCCTGATCAATATAGGATTTGCCGTTTTTCATGGTGATGGCACCCCGAGGGCAGACCTCCCTGCAGGGGTGGGCCGCACAGCCCATGCACTGCTCCGTGACCTCAAATTTATTCTCCGGGCAGGCATGGCAGGCGGAGGGAATCACCTGTAACAGAGGCGGCTCATAATACTTTTCATCAATATTGGACAGCTCCACGCCCTGACTGACATTGACGGGCACATCCTCCGGGCGCAGGCTCATACCCAGAGCCAGACGCAGGCGCTCCCGCACCACCTCCCGCTCCCGGTAGACATTTTCCCAGTAGGGGTTGTCCTCGCTCTCCACGATGGTGTAGGGCAGGTTTTCCATATCCGCGGCCAGATCAGTGGAGTGATAGGCCAGATTGGCGATCTCCTTAAAGACTCTGCGGCGGTTTTTGCGCACCTCGGTGTCGATACCTCTCATACTCATGGCGGACCTCCTGAAATCATAAACTTCTTTCCACAAATATGCAACGCTGCATTCTGCTGACAAATTCATCTCTGCATTCCATGACAAATTCAACGCTGCATTCCGCTGACAAGAGACAGAGAACTCTCTGGCCCTGATCCCTCTGTCATGGAACACACATATTCGGATCTGTACATCGACAAAGTTGTACTCTTCGATCCTTCCTCCATGGAACACAGTGCTTTCATCCGCCAACATTATATATGATAGTTAAATTTTTATCAATATATTTTTCTCAGCTTTTCATTCTTTGTCACTTGTTGACAGCGAACCGGCAATGGTTTATGATCAGTTTCATGAAAAATACAAAAGAAAGCGCCAAAAAAGAACCTTTTTCCGTCAGCTCAGCGAGCCTTTTGATGATCATTCTTTTTTGTGTGCCTTGTTGCTGATTTTTATTTTATGCATCTGCGGGATCAGAGAAAATGAAAAACAGCCGCAAAGCGGACATATCCCCGTTTCGCGGCTGCTTCTTATTGCTTCTTATTCCTGAATCGCACCATGACCGCATAATATCTGGCGCTGAACGGCGGCATCGTAAATGAAAATTCCCCCTTTTCCGGATACGTCATCTCTTCGCTCCCCTCCCGCGTGGTGCCTCCAAAGCGCTCCCAGTCACTGTCCAGCAGCAGTCTCAGCCCATACGCCTTCGGTACCTCATGCCGGTAATCCTTCTGCTCCTGATCTGAGAAATTAAAAACAGCCAGAATCCGCTGCCATCTGCTTCTGCGCTCAAAAACATACAGGCATCGGCTCTCCTGGTGGCAGTCCAGCCACTCAAAGCCCTCCCTCTGATAATCCAGCATCCAGAAGGCCTCGTTTTTTTCATATACTGTATTCAACGCCACCATGAAATGGTGGAACGCATCGTGGGCCGGATAGGTAAAAATGCCCCAGTCCAGCTCGCTCTTTTCATCCCACTCCCGCAGATGGCCGAACCCATTTCCCATGAAATTCATCTTTTTGCCGGGGTGGGCGTACATGTACATATATAAGGCCCTGGCCTGAGGGAATTTCTGATCGTACCAGCCGTTCATTTTCTGCAAAATCGTGGCCTTGCCGTGCACCACCTCGTCATGGGAAAAGGGCAGGATGAATTTTTCATTATAATAATACAGCATGGAAAAGGTCAGCTTGTGGTACAGGTCACTCCTGGCCCCGGGATCCGCCCTGAAATAGTCCAGAGTGTCGTTCATCCAGCCAAGATCCCACTTGTAATCAAAGCCCAGGCCGCCCTCCTCCACCGGCTCTGTCACCTTCGGATAGTCGGAGGAATCCTCCGCGATCAGCATGCAGGCGGGCAGACGCTGCTTCAGGCCCTGATTCATGGCTTTGATAAACTGCACCGCGGTGATGTTTTCTCCCCGGTCGGAATTGCCATGCCAGTAAATAATGTTGCTGATGGCGTCCATGCGCAGGCCGTCAAAGTGAAACTCCTTAAGCCAGTAATAGGCGCTGGACTGCAAAAAGGAACGCACATCGCCCCGGTAATGGGCAAAATTGCGGCTTCCCCACTGGTTATAGGCCACATCGTCGTAGGGGAACTCATACAGCGGCGTGCCGTCATACTGCCACAGGGCATAATCATTGCAGGCAAAATGCACCGGCACAAAATCCAGAATCACGCCGATATAATTTTCATGCATTTTATTGATGAAATAACGCAGATCCGAGGGTGTGCCGTAGCGGGCGGTGGGGGCAAAAAAGCCCGTGGCCTGGTAGCCCCAGGATTCGTCCGAGGGATGCTCGCACAGGGGCATGACCTCCACGTAATTGTACCGGTTTTCCAGCAGGTATCCCACCAGTCTGTCGGCCACCTCTCTGTAGGTGTACCAGTCCTCCTGGCCCTCTCCGGGCTTTTGCCAGGAGCCCATATGCATCTCATAAATATTCAGCGGATTCTGATGCATGTCACTGCGCTTTGCCATCCAGTCGCCATCATAAAATTCCTCCTGCCGCAGGGTGGAAATGACGGAAGCCGTGTCCGGTCTTACCTGCGCCAGAAAGCCGTAGGGATCGCAGTGATCAATCACGCGCCCGTCCTGGTAATGGATGCGGTATTTGTACATCATCCCTTCCAGGGCTTCCGGCACTGTGAGCTCCCAGAAATTGCCGTCCCCGACTCTCTGCATGGGAGCCTCCTGCCAGTCGTTGAACTCTCCGATCAGCTCAATGGAGACGGCGGACGGAGCGTAGGTGCGGAATACAGTGCCGCCCTGCCAGATGGTGTGGGCGCCAAGGTAATTGTAGGCTTCGAATTCCTGGCCTGAGTAGAAACCGAATATATCCATGGGGTACCTCCTGTGTAATACAGCAATTTATCCTGTGAAAGGAAGAACCGGGCATTTGCAGAATCTATCCAACCCGAGTTGTTTTTCCAACCACGATGTATTATAATTCATTATAAAAAAAACAGCGAAAAAAGTCCACCCACTGATTGCCAAAAAAGTGGGATAAACAACTTTTTTGTCGGATGGTTGAAAAAATATCGGCGCTATCGTAAGCACGGGCTGCGGCGAAGCTTTCAGCAGCAGCGGTTCGCATGTCAGCCAGTGCCGGATGAGCCTATCATTTCGTGACAATTCCTTAAGTCGTTTACAATGGAAAGCCAGAGAAAAGTGAGACACAGAATGGATATCAGAATCAGGAAAACAAAAGAAAGCATCACCAACGCGTTCCTGGAGCTGCGCAGCTCCAGGCCGTTGGAAAAAATCACGGTGAAGGAGCTTTGTGAACGGGCGATGATCAACAAATCCACCTTTTATTCTCATTATACGGATGTGTATGATCTGTCGGAGCAGCTGGAAAATGAGGTGGTGGAGACGGTGCTGTCCAACCTGATCATTCCGGCGGATTTTAAAATCTCGGAGTTTGTGAGTGATCTCTTCCATGCGCTTCACTCCTGCGACCGGCTGATTGGTATTCTCTTTTCCGGGGACAGGCAGGGACGGCTTCTGACGGTGCTCAAGCCCCGGCTTCAGAAGATGTTCCTGCCCTATTATCTGGAGCATACCGACAGTCCGGAGAGAGCCAATATTCTCCTCAATTTCAGCATCAACGGCTGCTATTACGCGTTCATGGAGAATCGCACCTACGGGGATGATTTTGTAATCCAGGTGCTGGGGGAGGTCAACGACGCCCTCATTCAAATGTTATAGTGATTGTAAAAGCCCCCTGACCACCTCCGGCACCGTGGTCATCTCCTTCAGATCCGCCGCGTCGTCCCCGCAGAAAATCAGGCCGTTCTCCACGTCACCCTCCACGGCGCGGATCAGGGCCTGGGTGATACAGTAGGGCGGATGGCCCGGGCGGGCATGCCCACGGGACTTTTCACAATCAGAATATCCTCCCGGCCACAATCACCGGAATCCGGACATTATATTTTTTTTCATAGGTTTTGACGCAGGCGATGATCTTCTGAATCTCCAGATCATATCCTCTGTCATAGCCTTCCTCATAAATATGCTCCAGAGTCTCGGCGCAAAAGCCCAGATGGCCCCCGGCATGGGCATTCTCAATAACCACAAAATCCGCTGTCCTGTGAAAGCGCCGATCCCAGGTTTTCAAAATGAGATAGGCCGCCTTTTCGGAGGAAACAATGGGCGCGATTTTGATCTCCGTGCCCTCCACATATTCCGGCATGGCAAGGGGCAGCCCTGCCCCGGAAATAATCACATCCGCTCCCGCTTTCGCCGCCTCACGCACATAATCGCCGTAATCGTGAAACGCCACCATAATATTGAAGCCCAGAAGACCGCTGCAGCTTCCGTCCTCCCCGGCGGCAATCTCTCTGGCCCGTTCCAGCTCTTTTCTCATGGCCCGCAGATTGGCCTGTTTTGTATTCTTTTCAAAATCCGGCTCCCGGAAACCGATCTGAGCTGAGGAAATGATGCCCACGCCGCCCTCTTTCGCCACAGCTCCGGCAAGCCCGGACAGGCTCACACCCACTCCCATGCCGCCCTGAATCAGGGGCAGACGGGCTTTTTTATCTCCTATGACTAATTCTTTCCACTCCATAGATTAACCTTTCCCGGGGATTGCGGCTGAGTTCCGTCAAAAGTCTGCTGACGATTTCTGTTGAAAAAACCGGCGGCCCGCCCTCCTTTTAAGAAAGGAAATCCGCTTCCGGCACACCGCTGCTCCCCGGACAAATTAGTTAAAAACTTTTAACTAATTATATGGCATGTGGCTTTGCGTGTCAATACATCTGGTTTTAAATACCACGTAAAAAGTTTTTGAAATCCGTCTGGAAATTCCAGCTATATGACGAAATTGATGGAAATAACACCAAAAAACCCCTGTGCGTCAGTCACCACATCACGCACAGGGAATTTTTCGATTCAAACTGTTAATTATTCGCAGTTGTCAAAGCCCGGATTGAAGGCGTAGAAGTTCTTTTCATTGAGCTTATCCTGGCAGATTCTCAGGGCTTCTCCGAAGCGCTGGAAGTGTACAATCTCCCGCTCTCTCAGGAAACGGATGGGGGCGATGACGTCCGGGTTGTCGATCAGGCGAAGGATGTTGTCGTAGGTTGAACGGGCCTTCTGCTCTGCTGCGATGGCATAACAACAACATTTCCATTCGTTCGATTGAATGTCCAATGAACATCCAGCCCGATGATCTGTCCGCAAATTCGTGCTATGACAGCCTTTCAGAAATTCCAGTGAATTTCAATCGGCGTCCGCTGCGTCCCGGGAATGCGTTTTCCGACTGAAATATAATCTATCAGCATCTCGACCATCTCACGGTTTAAATGCTCCATATTTGTGTATTGCTCCAGCATCTTTCGGCGATTATTCTGATAATTTTCCCCGTCCATCCTTCCCTCAAGCTCAGAAAGCTCCCTCTGCCTGTCTGAAATCAGTCTGCTCAGCCGCTCACGCTCCGACACAAATTCTCCGGACATCTCCACGTAATCCTTTTCCGTAATAATTCCCTTTACCTTGTCCAGATATAAATCACGAATGCCCCTGGAATATTCGCTGACCTTCTTTTCAAAGGCCGCCAGATCAGACTGCAATTTCTCCCGCTGTTCCTCAACGGTATTGCAGAATTCCACCTTTTTTTCCAGTTCATCCATGTCAAGATATTCGTCAGAGAGATGCCTTAATTCGTCAATCACCATTTTTTCCAGCTTATCCACGGATATAAAGGAGCCCATGCAGGCGTCCTCAGCCATGCTGCGGCAGGGACATTTCAGATAATGCTTTCCATGGCTTTTACCGGAGGACAGGGTATATCCACAGTATGCGCAGCGCGCTTTTTTCGCAAACAAACCAATCTCCCCGCCGGAAAAGGGCTTCGCTTTTTCCTGTATCAGCTTTTGAACTCTGTCCCACAGATCCCGTTCTATGATCGGCTCATGGGTATTCTCCACCCGATACCACAGCTCCTTTGGACGGGGCTTATTTTGCTTTGTCTTATAGGAAATGCTGCCGTATTTTCCCTGCACCATATGGCCAATATACATCTCGTTGGTCAGCATATCGCTGATGTTGAAATACTTCCAGAGAGTGCTGTTTTTCTTTCCCGGCTGCCGATACCGCAGGCCCTGCTGCCGTTTGTATTCCGTCGGGTTGGGAATTCCGCGGTCATTCAACATACGCGCAATGGCCGATTTTCCATATCCCTGAGAAAATAAAATAAATACCTCGCGGACAACCTTCGCCGCCTCCTCATCAATGATCAGATGGCCTTTTTGGTCCGGATCCTTCCGATATCCATACAGTGCAAAGGCCCCAATATGATATCCATTGACGCGGCGGTTGGTTAGAACACTGCGGATATTTTCCGACATATCCTCCAGATACCATTCATTGACAAGCCCGTTGATCTGGCGGGATTTCTTGTTGCCTTTATTATCGGTATCGGCGTTGTCCACAATGCTGATGAAACGGATGCCCCAGATAGGAAACAGGCCGTGTATATACTTTTCCACCAGCTCCAGCTCTCTGGTAAACCGGGACTGGGTTTTACAGAGAATGATGTCAAACCTATGGGCCTCCGCGTCCCGCAGCAGCCTGTTAAATTCAGGGTGCCTGCGGTCGGAACCTGTATAGTCATCGTCACTGTAGATGTTGTAAACCTCCCACCCCCGCTCCATGGCGTACTGCAGCAGCATTGCCTTTTGATTCTGTATGCTGTTGCTGTCATCGGCTGCGGATTGTTTGTTCCGGTCCTCCTCGGACAGGCGGCAATAGATTGCAGCTTTCATCCTTCCGCCCTGCATCCTTCTGCCCTGGCCGGTGATGACAGTCACTTGCCGTTTTCCATCTGCATGATCAGCCGGGCCCAGATTTGGGTGTATTCCTCTTTTGCAGGTTCGTTCTTTTCGTTTTTAAAATGGCTGGTACAGATTTGTTCATCGGGAGTTGTTCGGGTTTCATTCATAGGACTGCCTTTCTCAGGAATTACAGCAGAATGGACATGTTACTTTGCGGCAATTCCTTCATTTCATTTGTTGTGTTATATGTTGGGAAGGCAGTCCATTATCACATGAAAATGACTTTCCATGGCAGTGCATCTTCCCTGGCGTTACGGGACAGTCCATTATCACACAGAAATGACCCTTATCGCGTTTAGCTCTCCTAAATAAAAATCGGAATTTCCTATAAAGAAATAAAGACGGGGATGATTTTACTCCATTCCCCGCCTTGTCATAAGGCACCGATTAATGATCTGTGTCAGTCAGTGGAAACAATTCTATAAGCCATTTATGATAATGTCCTTATATACCACAAGAGAAAATGTCCCAAA
>JAJPYH010000050.1 GCA_021205045.1 Lachnospiraceae bacterium
CTTTAAAAGTATTATATTGAACGATAAAAATGGTTTTGTTTTCAATAAGATGTACATGATCGCGCAGGGAATGGTTTCGATGAGACAGATATGAAAGGCCGTCCCGGAGAATGGCAGGATATGATCGCCTGAGCCGGTCAGACAGGATAAAAGGACAAGGGAGATTCCATGGAACTGAGACATATCCGTTATTTCCTGGCGGTTGCCGAGGAGATGAATTTTACCCGCGCCGCGGAAAAGCTTTGCATTGCCCAGCCGCCGTTTAGCCGACATATCAAGGATCTGGAACAGGAGCTTGGAGTGGAGCTTTTTGTGAGAAAACCACATGCCCTGCAGCTGACGGAGGAGGGGGTGCTGTTTCGCCAGTATGCCCTGCAGATTTTAAATCTGGTGGATCGCTCCACGGAGGAAATCCATGAGATGAAGGGCGGGTTGTACGGTACTCTGTACCTGGCTACCGTGGAAGGCAGCGCTCCGCGGCTTCTTTCTGAATGGATCGCCGGTTTTGAGAAGCTGCATCCCCATGTGCAGTACAATTTATGGAACGGAAATTCGGATGATGTGGTGAACCGGGTCATGAAGGAATTGTGCGAGATTGCCGTGATCATGGAGCCTCACAACGCCGAGGGCGTGGAGTCTTTGCCGGTTTATTCAGAACCCTGGGTGGCTATCCTGCCAAAAGAGCATCCGCTGGCCTGCAGAGCCGGGCAGACTCTGGAAGCGGAGGAGCTTCTGCCCTATGATTTGATCATTCCTTCTCGCTCCTCGCGGCTGGATGAGATTAACGGCTGGTTTGCCGATACCGGACGTCTGCCCACCATTCGCTGCCGGATGGCGCACATGCTGACAGCCTACGAGCTGACGCGTCAGGGAGTGGGCATATCTATCTATCCGGCGGCCTCCGGAAGTCTTGCCTGTTATCCGGATGTCTGTGTGAAGGAAATTGTGAAGCCCGCCGTCACTGCTTCCTATGTGCTGATCTGGAATAAGAGCCATCAACTCTCTCACGTGGCGCAGGAATTTGTGGATTTCGTCAGGACATTTTATATAAAAATATAAAGAGAGGATACCTGAAATGGCAAAAGGAATCGTTTCATATAGTAAAATCCGCCAATCCGCCCGGAAACCACAGGATATGAATGAAAACGGGGAGAATGAGGATGTGCAGTGGCTGATGGATTTATTACAGGAAGAGAAGGAACTCAGTATGCAGAGAAAAAAACACAGCAGGAGACCGGCAAGCAGGGAGAAAAAGTGCGGCAGGAATCCCATTCCGGTCTTGACGGGCTGGGGTGGGAAGAAAATTATGAATTTTCAGAGGAAGAGTTATCGCACTCTTTCACGCCTCGACAAAGATCAACCGTAGAGAAAGCGCTTCGGGCTTATACACTGCAGGAATTGCGGGAAGAGGCGGAAAGTCTGAATCTTCGCGTGCCAGGGAAAAGTAAGGATAAATTTGTTTATGAAATTGCCAGATATCTGCTGGACCCCGATCATATGCGCGGAGAATTGCTGGAATTTAGCGCAGAGGAGCTGGAAGCCTTTGAATGGCTGATAGAAAATCCCTTCAGTAAGCCGAATTATAAGGAGACTCAACATCTGGGCAGGTTCTGGAGTCTGGGATATGTAATGATTTATTCGGATGGCGCCTATGAGGTGCCGGGGGACGCAGAGACTATCTATAATATTATTCAGCGAAACGGGTATCGGGATTTCCATCGCAAAGCAGTCTGGCTGCTGAATTGTGTGGCGGCGTTTGGCCTCTTATATAAGGTTGCGCCGGCGAAGGTATTGTATCAGCTGTACAGCAGGGAGGAATCTCTGGAGGTATCGTATACGGAATTTTTGCAGCTGTTTGAAAAAATACCGGCTGATTTGAATATCTGCAGTATAGTGGATGACAGAATTCTGGTAACAGAGTTTCTGGAGGATGATTTATATAAAAAAGTCGAGGAAGCGCGGATCGATAGCCTGGAGTTTTATATTCTTACCAGGGAAGAAATCTGCTGCCTGTCCAGGGACGGTTATCCTTCATCGGTAAAAGAATATCAACTGCTTGATGAGTTCTTTCGGGACAGAATGGGAATGGATGAGGAGACCTGCGCGGAACTGTGCCAAGCAGCCAACTGTATTTTTGGTGTCGGTGGGGAGCCTTCTGATTTTATAAAAGAACTGAAGGAAAGAAGGATTGATCTTCCTGATGGAAAGGAGGGCAAAGAATTTCGGAATTTACTTTCTCAGGTCAGTGATCATACCCGTGTGTCTGATTTTAAGGGACATACGCTCGTGGAAGTGAGGGAAATATCGCAGAAGATGTCTGAAGAAATACAGAGGCTGACTGAGGAGAAGCGGAGACTGACCAGGGAGAAGAGGAGACTGATTGAAGAGGCACAGAGGATGAAAGAAGCGGATGCGTTGAATATTGCGAGATGGTTCGGGACGGAATCGGAGATGTCCCCGCTTCCCTCTATGGTCAATCAGACGGTGAGAAGGCAGGAGGGGGAGAAGAAAATATATCCCAATGATCCCTGCCCATGCGGCAGCGGGAAAAAGTATAAAAAGTGCTGCGGAAGAAAATAAGGAAGGAACAGCAGTTCATGGAAAAAGCAAGGGCAGGAAAATAAGAAGGGGGGACAGCCCATGGCAAAACAAAAGGAAATCAAGACCAACGCGATGCGTACACTGGAAACAATGAAGATACCGTTTCAGCATTTTACCTATGAGTGCGATGAATTTGTGGACGGTCTGCAGATTGCAGACAAGCTGCAGCTTCCCTATGAAAAGGTATATAAGACCCTGGTGACGGTGGGAAACAGCGGGAATTATTTTGTGTTCGTGATTCCAGTGGCGGAGGAGCTTGACTTAAAGAAGGGGGCACGCTCCGTCGGTGAGAAAAATGTGGAGATGATACACGTAAAGGACATCAATAAAGTCACCGGCTATATCTGGGGCGGCTGCACCGCCGTCGGCATGAAAAAGCGGTATGTGACAGTCATTGACAGCTCCGCCTTCAAACAGCCGACCATCATGGTCAGCGGCGGGCGGATCGGCTCCCAGATTGAGCTCTCACCTGAGGATCTGGCAAGAGCGGCGGGGGCGGAGTTTGCGGAGGTAATCAGGTGAAAGTATTTTGCAGGTTATGGCAAGGTGCAAAGAAGCTAAGGAACTGTCTCAAAATAATATGCCCATCCTGCACTGGCTGATACGCGAATCGCAGCCTCTGAAAGCCTCGCCGCAGCCCGTGTACCGGAATAAAAAGATACTGTAAAGAGGAAGGCAGGAAAGCGCAATGGCACAAAGAACAGTCTGCCTGTGCGATGGAAAATACATAGGCATAGAGACCATATATACCGTCGTCGACGGTCAGCAGATCAATATTCCTCAAAAGCTGCACGAGCTTCGGATCAAGAGCCGGAATAACCAGCTGTTCTGTCCCTGCGGGTGCGGCTCCAACCTGATTTTGGTGGCTGGGGATCAGAATAAGAGGTAACAGCATTTTCGCATAAAGGGAGGGGAGCCTAATGCCGGATGCACCGCGGTCACGGAGAGCAGGATCTCACTGAACTCCAAGATTGTGCTGAAATGCTGGCTGGATGAAAAACTGAGGGCGGCGGACATTGAGACAAGGGTTCCCATTCACGCCGTTGACAGCGTGGAGAGGAAGTATGAGTTCACCTTTCTTTCCCGGGAAAAGAAAATCGCCCTGAGCTACTGCCGTGACAGAGCCAATTTGTCGGATGAGAAATTTGATATTCTGGAGAGCAACAGTGGTGGGATTTCCATTATTTATGTGACGGACACCTTCAATGGAGGCAGCATAAGAAAAGAAAAAATTGAAAAAGTTTGTGACGAATTGGCATTCTCGTGCCTATATATAGTGAAGGGCCTTCACGAAAACAGTCGAATGGATGAGTCAGATATCGAAACATAAAAAACTTTCAACATTTGTACTTGATTATCCAATAAAAAGGTGATAGACTGTAGTCGGGATGAAATCCTGACACCGGGCTCTTCAGAAGGAGGAATGCCATGGGTGTACAGGACACATCTACAAAAGATTATCTAAATGAATGACGCGGACATTTTTGCGGATGCGGTGAACTTTTATCTGTATGGTGGGGAGAAGGTGGTAAAGCCAAATTCCCTGAAGCCTCTGAATTCTGATTTGCTTTTACATGTTTTCGGGCATGATGATGAAGCAAAAAAGCGCAAAGGGAAAGATAAGGCGGTGGAGCGGTACCGCGATGTCATGCGGCAGTGGAATGTGATGGAGGATGACAGCTGCGCTTACGCAATCTTTGGTATTGAGGCGCAGACAAAGACGCATTATGGAATGCCGATTCGCAGTATCCTCAATGATGCGCTGCAGTACGCGCTGCAGGCTGAGGCGCTGCACGCATTTCACAGGAGCGAGGGAGGGGAGGAGAGTTCAGAGGAGTTTCTGTCAGGCATGCACAGGACAGATCGGCTGGCACCTGTGATTACCCTCTGTATTCACTTTGGCCCGGAACCCTGGGACGGGGCTCTGAGCCTGAGGGAGCTGATTGCCCTGCCGGATGAGAGGCTGTCGCCTTATATTCAGGACTACAAAGTGCTGCTGATTGAGCCTTCCCGGATAGGTGACGAAGATTTTCAGAAGTTTTCCACAAGCCTGGGAGATGTACTGAGGTTCATGAAGGCGGCACCGGACAAAAGGAAGCTGAAGGAATTGCTGAATGGAAATGAAGTGTATCAAAAGCTGGACCGCAAGGCGGCGCGGGTGATCAGGGACTGCGCGAATGTCAGAATCAATGTTGGAACAGGAAAGAAGGTGGTAAACGTGTGTAAAGGCTGGGAAGACGCAATCGAGGACGCAAGAGAAGAGGTCAGAAAGGAAGAGCGCGAGGCGGCGCAGGAGCGTGAGAAAAATTCGATTATCAGTAATTCGATTGAAATTTATCGTGAAATGGTTCTTCCGGAGACTGACATCCGGCAGCGCATTATGCTGAAATATACATTAACGGAGCAGGAAGCTGACAGTTATATGCTGTCTCAAAGCGCATAAATTGTGACATGGAGTTTTAAAATAGGTACTGCCAAAAGGCTTCCGTGGGAGAAATCTCACGGGAGCTTTTTTGGCAGGGTAAAGCATAAATCCTGTCAGATATACAGGTAAATTAATGATAGAAATGTCAGGGGGTCTGTGTTATACTGGATGAAATTAAGCAGCATCGCTGCAAAAGATAAAGGCAGGAGGCAAAACAGCACGGTTGCATTTGGGGTATTGTATTTTTTGCTTTCGCTTTTGGATGGAGGTATTTCAGTTTCATGTCGGACTACATCATGGATTTACGCAAAATTGTAGGTCATCGTCCGCTCCTGCAGGTCGGCGCCAGCGTGATTCTGGAGGATGAACAGGGGCGGATTTTGCTGGAGCTGAGGACGGACAATCACTGCTGGGGTTATCCGGGCGGGTCGGTGGACTTAGACGAGGTTGTGGAGGACGCGGCCAGAAGAGAGCTGTTTGAGGAGACTGGTCTTGTTGCTGATTCTCTGGAGTTGTTTGGCATATTTTCAGGGAAGGATTTACATTATGTATACCCGAACGGGGACGAAGTATCCAATGTGGATGTGGTGTTTTTGTGCAAAAGCTACAGCGGGTTGATGAAATGCCAGGAGGAAGAGGTGGAGAGGCTTCAGTTTTTTGCGCCGGAAGATATTCCGGAGAACCTTTCGCCGCCGATCAGAAAGCCGGTGCTTGAGTGGGCCCGGAGGAAGCTGGCACAATCAAAGTGAAGAGGATGTGAGAAATGCCGGAAAACATATATGATTATGCAAGTGATGCCGACAGAAGTTCAGAATACTTTCAGATAAAGGAGACCATTCCCCATGCTTTTTGATATTATCCCCGGCAATTTTTTCTCTCCTCTGTCCTCTCCGGGCAGGGTAGTATACTGGGAATGTCTCTGCCGCCTGTTTGCGGTGACAAACCGCCAGCTTTCCTTTGGCGTGGAGCGGGATGTGCTGGTGGACGAGCTGCAGTTTTATTTTGATTCTTCGATGGCGGCGCAGATGTCCGGGGAGGAGTGGGAGAACGCTGAGCCGGGGAGTATGAGCAGCAGGGACAAGGCGAACTTCATCCTGCGGCGTCTGGAGGGATACGGCTGGATTTCGGTGGAGACGGACTATAGCTATGTGCAGCGGGTGAATTTCCGCGACTACGCGGTGCAGGTCATGAAGACTCTGCTCAATCTTTCCGATGAAAAGAAAACCGAATATCAGGGATATATCTATACCATTTACAGTCTGGCCCGGTCCGGCGGCGAAAGCCCTGGTCTCGGGCTTTTGCAGATTGTGGAGAATACGGACGCGCTGCTGACCGGCCTGAAAAGTTTAAACGCCAATATCCGACGATATATTGACGACCTGACAAAGCACAGTACAGTGGCGGAGATTCTGGACGCGCTGCTGAATGATTATTACAGTAATGTGGTGGACAAAGCCTATCACAGGCTTTTAACCTCTGACAATGTGTCCAAATTCCGGCCGGAGATTTTAGAGCGGCTGGAGGCCAATGCCAGAAGCGAAGCTTATCTGAAAAATGCTTCCGCGGAGATTGCTGTGCTTCATGAAATCACAGAGGAGGAGGCCAGAGAGGAGACCCTCTCCATGCTGCATGAGGTCATTGATGCCTTCCGGAGAATGGATGATATCTTAAGTGAGATTAATCAGAAAAACACCAGATATCAGAGGGCGGCAATCAACCGGGCCAGGTTTCTGCTCTCCTCCGGAGAGGACATCCGGGGGCAGCTGAAGGAAATCCTGACGATCCTGGGGGAGCAGATTACAGAGAGAAGGCTGGACTATAACGCGGTCTATGAGCTGGAGGAGATGGATCGCCTGATCCGCATTTTTTCCTGGGAATATCTGGACATGAATTCTCTGTATGCGCCGGTGGAGGGCAAAAAGGAATTTGTGCCTGAGCCTGTGGAAGCGCGCATCCCTGACCGTCAGAAACGGGAGGAAAAACGCAGACAAATGCAGGAAAAGCTGCAAAAAGTACTCAGCCCGCAGAAAATTGACGAATATGTGATGCAGATGCTGGCGGGCAGGCGGCAGATGAAGGCCTCGGACCTGCCGCTGGATGAGGGGGATACCTTTATCCGGATGATTTACATCCGGCTGTACGGGCAGAGAAATACCATGAGCTATGAACTGGAGCCGGGAAATGAAGTGATAAAGGATGGCTTCCGGTTTCGGGACTTTCTGATAAAGCGCCGCTGACAAAAAATGAGACGTGCAGAGGAAAAGAGGTGTTTCCCCGGATGATGAAAATGAGACGTGCAGAGGAAAAGAGATGTTTCTCCGGATGATGAAAATGAGATGTGCAACAGAAATGAGAAGTGCAATAGGAGTGTGATCTCTCCCTGGATAACAGTCCTGACGGAAGATTAAGAGAGGAAAAAACGATAAATGGATTTATTTGAGGGAATGCTGCAGAAGGATAAGGATGAATTCCGCCGGGTCTGCAATAAGCTGATGAGCGTCTGCTTTATTGTAAGGCGCAATGAGGCCACGAAGACGGATTATTATTTTATTCTGCGTCACCGGAATGTATTTGAGAGATATCTGGACGTGCTGGGCTGCGCCCTGGAAATTAATGAGGATTACGGCGTTATTCAGCTGGTGAACCGGGAAAACTACAATCATCTGAATCTGAGACTCAACGACTCCATTATTCTGCTGATTTTACGGATTCTGTATGATGAAAAAAAGCGGGAACTGTCCCTGACGGATGTGGTGGTGAATCTGGGGGATATCCAGGAGAAATATCTTTCCCTGAAAATCCGGGATAAGCAGATCGATAAGACTACCATGGGAAATGCCCTGCGCATTTTCAGGAGGTATAACCTGATAGAAATACTGGACAGGGAGCTGAATCAGGAGGACTCGCGGATTATTATTTACGATTCTATTCTGATGGCTGTCCGGGTGGAGGATATCCGCCGGGTTTATGAGCTTTTGGAAAAGTACCGGGAACGAAAGAAGGAAGGCGCTTCCGCAGGGGTATCTGTCAGGGCGGTGGATCAGAATCGCGGACTTCTTTTCGGCGGCAGGGCAGATGGAACGCAGCGGGGACAGCTGATCAATGGAAAACCGCCGGAAATGGAGAGCGGACAATTGATCAGCGGAAAACTGCCGGAAATGGAGAGCGGACAATTGATCAACGGAAAATCGCCGGAAATGTACATCAGGCAGCTGATCAACGGAAAGTCTCTGGAAACGGAAGGAGAGAGGTCTGTCAGCAGCCGGGCAGCAAGCATGAAACAGGAGGCCGCCCTGGGTGACAGGGAACGACTGATGAGGGAGGAGGAAACAGAGGATGAAGAAGCTTCAGAGAATCCGGCTGGTTAACTGGCACCGCTTCGCCAATGAGACCATAGATCTGGCGGATTCTGTCCTTTTGTCCGGGGAAAACGGCGCCGGCAAGTCCACTTTGCTGGACGCCATTCAGTTTGTGATCACCTGCTCCAAGAATCACTTTAATGTGGCCGTTCACGATAAGGGCAAGAGAAATCTGAACAGCTACATGCGCTGCAAAACCGGCAGGGAGGATCGCCCCTATGAGAGGACCGGGGAGATTACCAGCCATATTGCTCTGGAATTTTATGATGAGGCCAGAAAGCAGCCCTTTATTGTGGGTACGGTTCTGGATTCCGCCTCCGAGGAGAAGGAGCCCAACGCGGTCTGGTATCTGATGGAAAATCAGACCATCGAGGACGGACTTTTTCTGCGGGGAAATCAGATCAAATCCATCGCGGTATTCCGCGCCACCAATCAAATCAAAATATTTGCCAATACGCAGACGGAAGCGAAAAAAATGATGAAGAACCGCTTCGGCCGTCTGGACGACAAATTCTTTTCCCTCATTCCCAAGGCTCTGGCTTTTAAGCCCATACATGACATCAAGGATTTCGTGTATTCCTATGTGCTGGACGAAAAGGAGGTCAATATCGATGCCCTGAAGGAAAATGTGCGAAGCTACCAGGATCTGGAGCGGATGCTGCAGGATGTGAAGACCCGTATCGGAGAGCTGGAGAAGATCAATGAAAAGGAAGCGGAGATCGAAAAATATCAGCGCATCGACCGCAATCAGGAGTATTACCTGGCCCGGGTGGATGTGGATCTGGTGAAAGAGGCTCAAAAGGAAGTCGAAGAGAAAAGAGAATATGCCATTTTCCGTGAGGAGGAGCTGGAAAAGAAGCAGCGTGACCTGGTCAGGCAGCAGGGAGAATGTCAGAATACCATCACCAGCTTAAGCGTGGAGCTGGAGTCCAATGAGGATTACCGGGCGCTGCATGAGCTGGAGCGCAAAAGGGATGAGCTCGCCGCAGTCCTGAAACAGGATAAGGAGGAGGTCAGAAAGCTGAAGGAAGCCGCAAAGAGGGCGTTTGCGGCGGCGGAAAAGCTCCTTCAGGTGAAGGATGTGGACGGCTGCGTGAAGGAATATGCCGCTTACCTTCAGAGGCTGGAGGAATGCGAACAGCTCACGGCTGTGCGGGCCTGCCTGGAGAAGGTGATTTCCTATAAGAAAGAAATGTATGAAAAAATTCAGGAAAAGCTGGCGGAGAAGCGGGTGGAGCTGCGTGCCAGGCAGGAGGAAATGACAGAGCTTCAGACCCAGATCTGTCTCCTGGAAAAAAAGCAGCTGACCTATCCTAAGGATGTGACATTTCTGGCTTCACAGATCCGGGAACAGTTCCGAAAGGCGGGACGCCCTGGCGAGGTGAGAATTCTCTGCGAACTGCTGGAGGTCACGGATTTGTCATGGCAGAATGCGGTGGAGGGCTATCTGAATAATCAGCGCTTTTATCTGCTGGTGGAGCCGGAGGACTTTGATCTGGCGCTGAGTGTGTATGACCGTTCAAGAGAAAAAAAGAAGGCTTACGGAGTGGGACTGATCAATACCGGAAAGCTGGAGGAATATGATGAGGCGCCTGAAGGCTCTCTGGCAGAGAAGGTGACCTCAAAGAGTCTCTGGGCAAGACGATATGTAAATATGATTCTTGGCCGGGTGCATTGCTGTAAAAGCTATCAGGAGCTGAAACAGTATCCTATCGCTATCACCAGACAGTGCATGCGCTATCAGAATCATGTGGTCAGCGCCATCCGGCCGGAGGTGTTTCAGACTCCGTATATTGGCAAGGAAGCCTATCTGCGCCAGCTGGAGCAGTGCAGGGAAAAGGAAAAGGCTCTGGAGGGGCAGATCAAAAGTATCCGGGAACAGACAGAAAATCTGACTTTTGTGGCTCAGCCTCTGGATTCCACAGCGGACATGGATGTGAAATACCGCCTGTCTGCTCTGGAGGAAAAGCGTGGTCATGAGATGCAGCTTGATCAGTGCAGGGAGCAGCTCAGAAAGCTGAAAGAGAATCAGACCCTGATCCAGAAAGCCATTCACCTCGAGGAGCTGAAAAAACAGCATCAAAAGCTGCAGGAGAAGATTTCCGCCGCGGACATTCAGACAGGAAGGTGCCGTCAGGAGATCGAGCAGTTACAGCAGCGGATGGTGGAGCTGACCGGACAGATGGCCCAAAAACAGGCTGTCCTTGCTCTTCTTGTGGAACGGCTGGGACCGGAGGCCGCGGGATGTGAGAAGGAGTACCTGCGGCAGAAGGATTCCAGGTTAAAGGATGGAGGAAGCCTGAACCGGTTTCAGGAGAATTTCGAGCGCGCAAGAAAGGCCAACGCCACTCTGCGGGACAATGCGGAAAAGGAGATGATCCGCCTGATGCGGGGCTATAAAATTGCCCATGATTTTGGCGCCGCGGAGTCTCTTTCCGGATATCCTGAGTTCTGGGCGGAGTATGACAAGCTGAAAAACTCTCAGCTTCTGACTTACGAGGAGAAGGTGCAAAAAGCCAGACAGTCTGCGGAGGAGGAATTCAGAGAGCAGTTTCTCTCCAGACTTCAGGAGAATATCAAGCAGGCTCAGAGCGAGTTCAAGGAACTGAATAAATCCCTGAAGGATATTCATTTCAGCAAGGAACGGTATGAGTTCCTGCAGGAGCCCAACCGGAAGCTGAAAAAGTATTACCAGATGATCATGGACGATTTTAATGTACTTCAGGGGGAATCTCTTTTCAGCGGGATTTTCCGGGAAAATCACCGGGAGGTGATTGAGGAATTATTTGAGAAGCTGACCGCCGATGACGACAACAGCACCAAGGTGCTGGAGGAGTATACGGATTACCGCACCTATATGGATTACGATATTAAGATTCAGTATGATGACGGCAGCTATATGCTTTACTCCAAGGTCAGCCGGGAGAAGAGCGGCGGCGAGACCCAGACGCCTTTCTATATTACGGTGGCGGCTTCCTTTATGCAGCTTTACCGCAACAGCATCGGCGGCGACGCCATAGGGCTGGTGATGTTCGACGAAGCCTTCAACAACATGGATGACGGGCGGATCGGCGGCATGCTGGAGTTTCTGACCCACGCCAACCTGCAGCTGATTATTTCCGCTCCTCCGGAGAAGATTCAGTATATCGGAACGTGGGTGAAGCAGGTGCTTCTGGTGCTGCAGGACGGGGAAGAGAGCTATGTGGAGGAGTTTGGGAGAGAGCAGTAAGCGGCAAAGGGATGGTTGAAAGAATACAGCAAAAAGCGGTGTGAAATAGTTTTGCGCTTCTCACCCGGTTTACACGGCCTGTGCAGAAAAGAATTGGCAATGATGGCGTTTTGAGGGTTTGCGGTATCGAATCAGGCTTTAGAAAGGAAGAAAGATGTCGGGGATTCGCAGGTATGACGAGGAAATTTTAAACAGGTTACTGGATAAGCATGAGAACAGTCTGCTGTATACCGGGGAGAACCGGAGACAGCAGAATATCGGTATTGCTGTGACGAAGGAGCTGCTACCGGAGTATTTTGATGAGTCTTCGGGGCGGTATGAGGTGATTCACGCGCAGCTGATGGAGGCGGAGGAGAAGGGGTTTCTGAAGCTTAGGTGGAAAAACAAGAGAGTGGGGCATATTCTGGAGAGGTGTGTGCTGTGCCCTGAGAAGGCAGATGAAATCTATGTATTCCTACATCGCCACCCAAAAATGGAGAAAGAAAATACGGTCATACATATATGCGATGAATTTGCCGGACGGCACCCTGTTATCGACCGTTTTCTGGACTGGGTCAGGGACAGGCTGGGGGAGAAAAAGAGCGTGAAGCAGTATCTGGACATGGATCATCCGGAGGAATTTCGCGGGCGGCTCAGGCTGATGGAGGAGATTCTGATGAATACAGAGGTAGTATTCTGGCGGGAGTTTTCCGTTCGTTTCCGGAAGGATTCCAAGGCGGCGGAGAAGGAGATTATCACCGCGGCCGGTATCATCGCCAGATTTTCGGAGGATGAGGGCTTAAGGGAGCTGGAGCCGGAGCAGGTGCTTGAGGAATTTGGCATCTATAAAAATCCCTCCTGGGTGATGATGAAGGGGTGCGGGAGATTCCGGATGATGATGGGGGAAGCCGGTTCGCATGACGGCAGGAATATTGCCCGGAAGGCAGATTCTGATAATGGACGGAAAGGGGAACCGGGGCCTGAAAATGGAAACTGGCTTTCCCTGGAGAGCTTTCCCGGCGGGATCGGCCTGTCCAGTGAGGACATTGCCTATGTGCACTGGGATAAGACGTATCTGCCAGGGCAGGTGGTTACCATCGAGAATCTGACCTCCTTTCACCGATTTTTGGCCTCAGATGCGCTCGTGATTTACCTGGGAGGATACCACAATAAGGGGAAGCGCCGTTTTCTGATGCGATTGTATGAAAGCTGTAAGAATGAGAATGTGGCTTTCATACATTTCGGAGATATTGACTGCGGCGGCTTTCAGATCTGGAGAGACTTAAGGGAAAAGACCCGGATTCCCGTTCAGACGGGCTGGATGGATATGGAAACCTACCTTTCTCATCTTCAATATGGAAAGGCTCTGACCACAGGCGACAGAGAAAGGCTGAAACGCATGGCGCAGGATCCATATTTTGCTAAGCAGCGGGAGCTGTTTCTGACAATGCTGGAGAAGGGCGTCAAGGTGGAGCAGGAGTGTGTG
>JAJPYH010000152.1 GCA_021205045.1 Lachnospiraceae bacterium
AAAGTATTGATTTATCAAGGAGCGCTCCCATTTTTGATATGGGAAGTTTGAGTAACTAACTTCATTAGTTTTTGCAAAAAAACAGACGCGCATCCAGGTTTTGTGCCCTGCACTTTGCGCGTCTGTTCTATCTTGAAAATGATTGATGCCAATTATAAATAATGACAGCTACGGGGAAACTACATGTTTTTCATAGTATTCTCCCGGACCTCCTCCGGCATGCCAAGATTGTCGAAGGCCTGCTCTAAAGTCAAGCACAAGATTGTCATTCTGCCACATACATATAAGCCTGGGATAATCCTTCCGTTTCCGCCTGTTGTTATCTGCTTTCCGCCAAAATAACCACAAAAACAGCACCCGCCGAAGATTATCTCCATCCCCGACGGATGCTGCCCATCATTTATTATATTCAGTTAAATAAACTCAATCCTTCTCAAGATAGCTGTAAACCACCGCTGCCAGAGCGCCGCCCACCAGCGGTCCCACGATGAAAATCCACACCTGAGAAAGGGCCTCGCCGCCTGCAAAGATTGCCGGCATTAAGCTTCTGGCCGGGTTGACGCTGGTGCCGGTCAGCGCGATGCCAAGGATATGTACCAGAGTCAGGGTCAGGCCAATGACCAGGCCGGTGACGGCGGTATTATCCGTCTTGCTGGTGACGCCGATAATGGTCAGCACAAAGACAAAGGTCAGAACAATTTCCACCAACAGGGCGCTTCCTGCGTTTCCGCTTGTCCAGCCGGACTGAATCTGATTGGCGCCAAAGCCGCAGTCAAAGCCGAACACAATTCCCAGCACCACGCAGCCCAGGGCGGAGCCGATCAGCTGAGAAATCACATATCCCACAAAATCCGTGACTGTCAGCTGCTTGCGGATCAGCATGGCCAGAGAAACCGCAGGGTTGATGTGGCAGCCGGAAATATTACCGATGCTGTACGCCATCGCTACGATCACCAGGCCAAAGGCCAGCGCCGTCAGCAGATAGCCGCTTCCCGATGCGCTGTCACAGCCGACGGCCACCGCTGTGCCGCAGCCAAACGTCACCAGGACAAATGTGCCGATTACCTCGGCAATGTACTTTTTCATACTCTTCATGTGAAAGACCTCCTTGTCTGTACACAAAACCGGTGCCTGTAAACCGAAGCCACTGCAGTGCATTACATTTATAATGAACGTCAAATTCTTCTTCTGGCGTTCACTACAAAACAGCCGAATCCCCCTCCCACAATGACAGCATGCGGCAGGGCTGATTACGCAATTGCCTGACCAAAAACTACATGTACAGTATATACCTGTTGAGTGAATTTTTCCACAGACATTACAAAAAAGTCTGAAAAATACACTGTGTACAGCCATCCCTGCTCTAACGGCATATCAGATATTTCATTTTCCAGTGACTCATCTTCTAACGTACCATATCATTTTGAAAAGCCACAAAAAATGTGAAAAGCCGCCCCGGTTGCCCGGTGCGGCCTCTCGACTTTAAGGAGAAGTATTGAAGAATTTAGAAAAAGACTTTTTTAATGATGTCCGCGTCTGCGGACATGTCCGTTTACAGCGGATTGTCTGAGGAGAGTCCGCCCGACTGGGAGTTGCTGCCGCCGAAGGGAGTGGTTCCCTGGCTGCTGCCTCCGAAGGGGTTCATGCTGCCGCTTCCGCCGTTACTGCCGTTTCCATTGGAGCCGCCCCAGTTCTGGGTACCATCCTGTGTCGCGCCCTCATTGTCAGCGGTCTCTGCCTCCGGCAGGGCCGACTCTACCTGGGCTCCCACAGTGACGATAATCTCCAGGGTTTCCCCGCTGCGGTTTACCGTCAGGGTAACCGCATCCCCAATGGAAGTTCCTGATACAAAGGTGACCAGATCGCTGCTGCAGGTGATATCTGTATCGTCAGCCTTCGTGATCACATCCCCGGCCTGTAAGCCCGCTTCCTCTGCGGGGCTGCCCTCTGTTACCGCCTGAACCACGGCTCCCTGTGTCATGCCCGTGTTGGCCGCGGCTGTGGTGGTCATATCCGTGATGCTGACCCCGATGTAGGGGCTTTCAATATTACCGGTCTCAATAATGCTTGTCACAATATCCACCACCTGGCTGACGGGGATGGCAAAGTCGATATTGTCAATGGAGGTGCCGGAGGAACTGCTGGAATATTTGGCATTCACAATTCCTACCACCTGGCCGTACATGTTGAACAGGGCGCCGCCGGAGTTACCGGAGTTAATAGCGCAGTCCGTCTGGATCAGGTTCATGGTGACTCCGCTGGATAAGGTGATTTCCCTGTCCAGGGCGCTTACCACGCCGGAGGTCAGTGAGAAGGTCAGCTCCCCAAGGGGATTGCCGATGGCTACCACGCCGTCCCCGATACTCAGTTCATCGGAGTCGCCCAGCACCACGGTCTGCAGATCCTCGCCGTCGATTTTCAGAACCGCCAGATCATTGCTCTCATCATAACCGATCAGCTCGGCGTCATAGCTTGTGCCGTCATAGGTGCTGACGGTGATGGTATCCGAATCCTCCACCACATGGTAGCAGGTCAGGATATATCCATCGGATGAAATAATGAAACCGGAGCCGGATGCCGCCGATGTGCTCTCATATCCAAAGTAATTGGTGGTGGTGCTGGTGACGATGCCCACCGTGGCATTGACATTGGCCGCGTAAACCTCAGCTGCCGTCATCTCCTCTCCGGTGGTCACCAGATCCACGGAAACCTCGGTGGTCGTTGCGGTTGTGCCGGAGGCTGTCTGGATGGTGGTGGTGCTCGTTTCCGTTGTACTTATCTTCGCCGTCTCAGCGGCTTCCGAAGAATTCAGGCTGCTGATCGCCACCGTTGCTCCCGCTCCGGCCGCTCCGCCCACCAGGGCGCAGCACAGGGCCAGCGCCGCAGTCTTCGCCGCCCCTGAGCGGCCCTTCTTCCTCCTTTTCGGTTCATTGCTCTGATATTGATTTTCTGTCTGATTATATTCATACTGGTCATTCCATTCGCTCATAATGCTGATCCCCTTTCTCATTTCTTTCAGTGAATGAACAATCACATTGCCATTCACTGTCTCTTATTGTCTCTTCGGATAAATCCCTTTGTTCCTTCTGACAAGTTATATTCTGCCACTGTTTCGTGAACGAATTTTGGAAATCCTGTGGCGATTTGGTGAAGGTTTATAAAGAGTTTATTAATGAAATAATAGATTTGTAAACAAAAGAGGCTGCACTAAAAGTCAGCTGAATACGCAAAAAGGGGCTGCGCTTACCGCGCAGCCCCCATAAAAATTACTCAAACAGTACCAGGTCAATGGCATCCCAATATGCCGCCTCACCGATCAGTGAGATCTGATTGGTGCCAAGGTCAAACTCAAACAGTCCGTAGAAGTATTCACCGGTATAATAACCATCGTGCCATGCCGCCATATAGGCACGGTTCATGGTATCGCTGTATACCATCGCCAGCTTACCGACTGCAGTGAAGTCATTCTGTACCCATGCCAGCTGTTTCAGCGAGCTGTCAAGATCATCATCATCGCTGATGAAGCTGAATTGCTGTGCCATGACATAATCATTGACGCTGTCAAACCACACGATGCGATCCGCGGCGACAAAGGTAAACGCCTGCGGCGTACCGGCCGCCCACTGGATATTGGCTTCCAGCGTAAGCTCTCCTGTGGATGTGTCTACCGCATAGATGTAATAATGCTGTGCGTAATAGTAGTTCATCGACTGATAGTAAATGCCGATCTCCAACATCACATAGAGGGTATTCGTATAATCGTTCATCGTCAGATCAATCAGAGAACCATAGTAAACAGTCGACTCGTCCACTTCCTCACCCTCAAGGGCCTTGGTCACGGCGTCACCGACGATCGGACTATCTGTGGTAATCTGCTGCTCCTGAGAGAAGCTGTTCCCGTCATAGGCAAAGGACCACAGATTATCATCCGTATCCAGTGCGTAGTACAGTCCGTCCGCGCTGCTGTAAGCCACATAGGCAAATTCTGTGTCTCCGATGATCGCGGAGTCATCCAGCCAGACATAGTTTGTGGTGTCTGCCGGCGCATACACCGGTGCGGTGTAAACGCCTTCTGCATCAAATGCGTAGAAGATCACACTGTCATCTGTCACAGCAATCTGACAGGTACCGCTGATCTCTCCGCAGGAGGCTGTGATCACAGCGCTTCCCTTTGTCAGAGCTGTCACAAGGCCGTTTTCGTCTACGCTTGCCACCGATGGATCTGAGGAAGCATAGGTGATCGTACCTTCATATTCCACCACGCTGATGGGCGTAAATCCCGCGCTCAGCTGCAGGGTATCACCCACGTACAGAACCGCACTGGAGGTATTGAAGGAAATTCCGGTGGGCTCAGTACTTGCAATCTCTATCTCATTTTCAGGGATGGAGAACAGTGCTACCGCCTGACCTCCCGCAGAACCGATGGTGCCAATGACTGAAGCAGCACCGGTGGCCTGGTCAATCAGCATGAAGTTACATTCTACTGTGCCGCTCCACTCCTGATTGCACTGTGCCCAGTAGAGATTGCCTGTATCATGGTCATAGGCCATGGACTGCAGCATGTTGGAGCCGTAGCCGGTATAACCGATATAGGTCAGCTCCGCCGTAGCCTTGTCCACCTGATAGAAGCAGCCGTACTCATCCAGGGCATACAGAACGCCGTCCGTTGAGCAGGCCAGACCAAGCAGATATTCTTCCGTCTGCGCGATCTGATAATAGGTGCCTGTCTTCGTGTCAACCATATACAGGTAGGTGGTATCAGAGTTGCTCTGGCCGCCAACCGCATACAGAGTACCGGTGGAGTAATCAAAGGCCATATCATTTGCGTAAGGCAGGGTATCGCTGGCCACATACAGCTCCGTCTCGTAGGTTTGAGCATCCAGAACCGCGAAGACTGCGCTGGTATTGAAATTCTCATCCATCTGATGACCGGAGACATAGATCTTGCCGTTATAATACTCACCCGCGTATACCGTGAACTCTGTGGAACCGTTCACCACATTCACGCTGGAAGAAGCGTCGTTGTCCTCAAAGGTGATCCAGGAATAAGCGCCGCCCGCGGACATATCATAGAGCAGATAAGCGTTCAGCGTACCCGTGGATGGCTTCACGGTAATGTCAATCGTTACGCTATAGTCGCCCAGTGTACCGGTGACTGTGGTGCTTCCCACAGACACTCCCACCAGGGAATTGCCGGAAATCTGTACTACGGACTCATCCGCAATCTCCCAGGTAATGGTGCGCTCCGTGGCGTTGAAGGGATAAACCTGAACCGGAATCTCCGTGGTCATGCCTTCCAGTAAGAATACGGAGTATGCGGTCGCGTACATATAATCCACTTCCACATAAGGTCTCTCCGGAATCTCATCGATGACGGTGTAAAGTCCCGTAATCTGGGTCATGACTCCGTTCACGTTGCCAAGGTACAATGCGCTTCCTGTATCAGGATCCACATAGTACAGACCGTCGATGGCCGCCCAGTAAATGCCGCCGCCATTATGGTCATAGGTCATGCTCTGGTAGTAGGTATATACATAGGTGCCCAGCGGACCGATATCCGTGCACTCCCAGGCATCCACATCATAGCTGCACAGGAAGCCGTTGCCTGTGATAAAGTAGATGGTGCCCTCGGTGGAAATGGCCAATGTCAGCGCCACAGCGCCGTAGCTGTCCGCAAGATAGCCCACATACTCGGTCATGGCGGTCATCATATCCACCCTGTACAGATAGCCGTAATCATCCAGGATATACATGAAACCGGTGGAATAATCATAAGCCATATCGTATACGGAATTGCCATAGAAGTAATCGCCAAGACTTCCCAGCTTCACCATCTCGTAGGTTTCCGGATCGATCTGGTATAAATCATTGTTGCTGTCAAAGGCATAGACAGAACCGTCATAGTACTCCGCCGCGGTCCATACCAGGGCGCTGCTGTCTGTCAGTACTGTGAAGTCTGAGGGAGCGTCGCCGGAGAAGCTGGCCCACTGATAGCTCAGTCCGTTGTATCCGTACAGGACATAACCGTACAGCTCCGCAGCCGGATCCAGCACTTTGACCGCACAACTGTCGCTGAAGCTGCCGTCCGCCGTGGAAACGGTGATGGTAGTCTCGCCGACGCTGACGCCGGTCACCACGCCATAGTAGTTCACAGTGGCAATGGTCTCGTCCGCGCTGGTCCAGACAAGGTCGCCATCAGGCTGTGCGTACCATGGAGTATAGTTCACAGTCAGAGAGTCGGAACCATCCACCAGCAGTGCCACACTGGATTCCTCAATATCAAGCCCCGTAACCGCTGCGTCATCCGGGATGATGGACTCGCCCCGATCCTCCAGCTTCAACAGGCCCACGATCTCCGCGTTGCCTTCGATAATACCAATCTCTGTCAGTGTTACCGTGTTATTGTCAAAATCAGGCTCCAGACGGATCAGTCCGCCGTAATTGCCCCAGTAAGAGCTCTGGCTGAAGGCAGCCCAGTACAGACAGTCATCCGCCGCGTCATATACCATGGACATGGCATAGCCGAAGTTGACAGATCCAAGGCCGCTGATCGCCACCATATCAGCGTTCAGTCCGGCATAATTCAGGTAATTTTCCTCACCCTCCGCAGTCAGCAGACCGGTCTCTGTATTGATAGTGCGCAGAGAATCAGCACTGTAGGTGTGTACCATGGCGTACAGTATGCCATTGTCATCACTGGCCAGTGCCAGTACGCCGCTCAGAGAATAGCTGTCTCCAACCTGTGTCAGCTCACCGGTCAGCACATCAATCTTACACAATGCATAGTTCGCATCGGAATAAGCCCACAGGCACTGGTTCACCGGATCGTAAGTCATGGAGTTAATGGAGGTATTCAGATCCGCCACATAGATCCACTCATCCCACAGTCCCGGAACAATCGCGTACAGCTTATTGTCTCCCGCCACGGCCATCACATAACCGTCCACATAGGCGGCAGCGTTGATAGCGTAGTCCATGTAGTACTCGCTGTCAACCACGGCTGACTCAAAGTTTTCCTCATCGGTGTTCATGGATACCCAGCCATAGAAGGTAGCATCCGTATATTTTTCATCGTACGCACGATATCCATAGAGCAGGCTCTCATCCACCTCCGGAATGTTGTCCGTGGTGGTAAACATGTATGCGGACTCATTGAGGGCATAATCGCCCAGCACCACATAGAAGGTGTTGCCGAAGCCGGCGATGTCATAGGTGGCCGTCACATACTCGCCCTTTGTCTCCGGGTGCTCCACCGCGTACTGTGCTTTCACCACAGAGGACTTGGACAGGAAGTTCACTGCCGCCCCATCCACATTGTCCTTAAAGGTCAGGGTCAGAGTCTGGGTGCCGTCCTCATTGATAGTGATGTAGGTCTTCTCCTCATCCATATCCAGAGTCGGCACCTCTGTGTCAATGGTAATGATTTCTTTCCAGGTATTATTCTCAGTCTGGCCCAGGTCATCATAGCCCAGATCCGCATAAATGGTCATCTGTACCTGGGTGTTGTTTTCCAGAGCATTGCCGTTTCCGTCCGTTCCGTCGAAGCAGTAGCCGCTGGCATACCAGGAATAGATAAAGGGCAGACATAATCCGTAGCCGGAATAATAGTAGGATTTATTGACCTTATCAACAATGGTCTCACTGTAAACTTCGGTCTCATCCTCCAGGTTGCTGAAGGTAAGAGTCAGGTGCTCAGCGTTTCTCAATAAGGACACATAGACATCGCTGATATAATCCACATAGCCGTCCCCATTGGGAGAAAGGGAAATATGAGCAACATCAAAATCCTCATCCACGTATGGATTGAAGCCGGGCTCCCAGTTGTCATCGTATCCGCCTGCATTGGAGAACAGTACGTTGTAATACTGGCTCATGTTGGAGGCTTCCAGCTCATCATCGGACATATAATAGTATCCGCTGTCAATCATGGGTGCCTCTGACCAGGTTCCATAGAAGCCAAGGTAGGGAATGGACAGATCCACGCTTCCCGCGCTCTTGGCGGTCAGAACAGTGAAGCCTTCCACATAGATGCCGTTCTCAAAATGCTCATCCATCCAGGCCTTGCCCTCTTCACTGACCATAACGGTCACATGAACAGAGGCTGTCTCGCCGGCATCTACCTTTGCCACCTGAGAGGTCAGATCCACGTCAGTGTTCTTGTCCACCAGGGCGTCCAGATAAGCCTGTACATCATCTTCATCCACATCCTCGTCGCCGTCCAGATCATAGCGGAACTGCTCTGCAGCATCAATATTTTCCAGATTGATGTACGCCTGACGGGCGTCATGAGAATGGGTCGCGCCGCTCTCGTCATAGTCATATGTAAGCACAATGGCGGAACCGGTAGCGGTGGTCTCCGCTTCCAGGTTGATGGGGGTTGTGGCCATGTAGGTCAGGCTGCTTTCCTCATCTGCGGTATAATCCTCCGTCTGAGCGGTGGTGGTAATATCATAATACAGGGTGCTGTCGCCGATGTTTACAATATTGAAATCATAGGTGTAAACGCCGTTTTCGTTGTCGCCCACTTCCGCCTGAGGCTCATCCGAGCCGTCCACGGTGAGATAGGCGTCTGTGGTAATGGCGTCATAGGCATTGGCCAGGCCGGAACCCTGCTGACGGACAGAATAATAAGTGTCCTCATCATAATCCAGCGGACTGGCTGTGCTCAACAGAAGCGCTGTCACCAGCTGACGGGCCTCTATATCGCTGAGATCCGGATACTCGCTCCTGACATACTGCTGCAGCAGGGCGGAAATTCCCGCTACCTGGGGAGAGGACATGGAGGTACCGCTCATCAGGCCGTACTCGCCGTCCGTCAGTGTGGAGTAAATGCTTCCGCCGGGAGCTGTTACATCCGGCTCAATGCGCAGAGCTCCGTCAGAGCCCCAGGATGAGAAATAGCTCATCTCGTAGGCGGTATCGTTGGACACCAGAGACATCTCATCCGAGAAATAGAGGGTCGCGGCTTCGCCGTTTGCCAGAGCTTCATCATAAAGACTCTGCAGCTGCTCTCCCGCTGCCATGGAAATGCTGGCAAAGGGAATGGTGCCTGAAGCGCCGCTCAGATCAGCGGAAATGGAGCCGCTGACATTATTGTAGACCAGAATGCCCACTGCGCCCGCATTTGCAGCGTTATCCAGCTTCACATAGAAGGAAATGGAACCACGCTCTACCACGGCGATCTTGCCGGTCACATCCACATCGGCATAATCCTCTTCCTCGCCGTAGCCGTCAATCATCACATATTCAAGGGTCTGGCCGTACAGGGTCGACATGGCATCGTTTCCGCCGTTGGAGCCCTCGTCATAGGCCAGCTTTGTGCCGTCGGTGGTTTCCACGTAATAAGCGGTGATTGCCGCATTGTCTACGCTGGCTACACTGATGGCATTTGCATAGGTGGAAGGAGAAGATACCACACCGTTATCCGGGTTGGAGGTCAGGCTTCCCCCGATCAGGTTGTCATCACCGAAGGTGCCGGAGTTTCCTGCGGAAACCAGCAGCACAGTCTTTGTCTCCGCCACATTGGCGTATACCTTATCGATGGCTTCATCGCCGGACTCGGAAAAGCCCGCGGAAGAACCAAGGCTCATGTTGACCACATCGGCTCCCAGGATCATGGCGTCTTCCAGAGCCGCAATGATATCCTCGGAAAAAGCTCCGCCGTTCTGACCGAACACCTTCATGACATAAAGCTGTGCGTCCGGAGCCATACCGGTTACGTTACTGCCCTCCACCTCATTGGCAGTGGCAATGCCCGCCACATGGGTGCCGTGATCTCCCTGTTCATCATTGTCATGAGTGATGTCCAGGCTGTCATCACAATAGTTAAAACCGTAAGCAATCTTGGTCGTATAATAAAGATCGTCAGCGGTCAGTTCCTTGTTATACAGGCTCAGATAACGCTGGTAGGCGTTCAGCTTATCCAGGACACCCGCTATGGTCTGAACAGTTGCTGAATCTGATGTCAGCGCATCCTCGCCAAGAGCGGCAAAGCTCTGGTGATCTGAATCAATTCCGGTATCGATAATGGCAATCTTGATGCCCTTGCCGGTATAGCCCGCAGTCCAGGCATCATATTTGCCGGTCATTTCCGCGGAACCGGTGGTCAGAGTCTCATCCCCGGTTTCCGGCACAGAGTACATCTCCTGAATATAAACCTTATCTACGCTGCTTAAGGCCTCGATCTCATCCAGCGTGCCATAGGGGACCTCCGCCGCTACCGCGTTGATGGCCCAGGTGTACTGGTAGGTAACAGTCAGCTCCTCGCCGTCCAGTACCTCTTCCTCGATCTCCGCTACCGCAGCCGCCTGCTTTCTTTCCAGCAATCTGATCTTGTAGGCCGCATAAGCGGATTCCGGATCCGCGTCGCTGTTGGCCTCAATGACAGAATCCCCCTGGAATTCAATGATGACCTTGACCATGTCCTCGTCATCCCAGGTGGTCTCATTGGAAAGCACCGTCTGATCTGAGCCGCTCTTTGTCAGATCGGCGTCAATCTCATCTCTGTCAACTTCTTCCACAGTCAGGTTGCCGATGGTGCCGGTGCTGTCGCTGCTGACAGTGCCTGTGCCGGTGCTGCCGGTGCTCTCACTCTCCTCCACATCTGAGGTGTCTGCGCCGTTCACAAGTGCCTGGGCAGTTTCCTCGTCAAGGAATCGAGCTTCCAGCTCTTCTTTTCTGGCTTCAGCTTCCGCCTCAGCATCAGCGTCTCTGCCGGTCATCTCATCGGTCAGAACACGGTCTGTGATGTCCGTTCCCTCTGATGCTTCCTCTTCAGCTTCTTCCGTACTCACTGCTGCGCCGTTACCTGCTGCGGTTGCCGCCGGCTTGGTAACGTAATTGATATCGGATGTTTCCTCCTCGGGCTCTTCGATTTCGCCCTCGGCTTCTAACTCCTCCAGTTCTTCCTCTTCTTCGCCCTCGAGTTCGGAATCTTCGGATTCCTCTGCCTCATTGGCGTTTTCAGAATCTTCCGCCTCACCTTCGGCTTCCGCATCCTCAGGATCTTCTGCCTCATCGGCGGCTTCCGCATCCTCAGAGCCTTCCGCTTCATCGGCGGCTCCCTCTTCAATGTTCTCTGCCTCCCCGGCGTCATCTGTTTCGCTGATCACCGGAGCGCTGCTCGCCAGCGCATTGACGCTGCTGGTCGGAACGACGGAGGATGAGACCATCAAAACAGACAATACAAGCGCTAAAAATCGTCTTATTTTCATTTTATTTCTCTCCCCCTTTACTCATACGTTTTCTGTATACTACAATGACAGCCACAATCGCAATCAGAGCCACAACTGCAATTCCAATCCACAGTCCAAGCGCTGAGCTGTCTCCGGTGGTGGCCGAGTCCACATACGTTACCAGCCCGTTTATGGCGTCAAGCAGTGCGGCCAGAGCCTCACTGACCTGTACCTGGGTGGCGTTGTCATCCTCTAAAACTACCAGAGCGGCAGCACGAGCTTCCACGAAGGGCACCCAACTGGCTGCTGTATATTTGCTCTCCGTCAGCGGAACGCTGGCGTCATAAGCTGCCTGCAGCGGAGCCTTGTCCACTGTGGTGGGTGTGGTTCCGGCTCCCCCTGAACCGCCGGAGTTGCCGGAATCATCAGAGTCACCTGAGTCGCCAGGGTCATCAGAGTCGCCGACGCGCACAAGACCTTTCAAGGCCTCACTCAGCACAACAAACGCATCGTCCGCTTCCTTCTGCGTGGGATCCGTGTCATTCAGTACCGCCAAAGCTCCTGCCTGTGCTGTCACAAGCGGTGCCCAGCTTTCTGAAGTATAGTTGCTCTCTGTCAGCTTCAGGCTGGACTCATAGAGCAACAACAAAGCATCCAGATTGACGCTGTCCGGATTCTCATCCGGATCGGCCGGATTCCTTTCCAGAGTGCCGTACGCCTCCAGAAGCGTCTGCCATGCCGCGTCCACTTCCTCCTGCGTTGCTTCCTCATTATCCAGAACCGTCTTTGCCACTTTCATGGCCTCGTCAAGATCTGCCCAACTCTCCGAAGTATAATCGCTCTCCGTCAGCAGAAGGGCGTTCGTATAAAGTGACTGCAATGCTGTTTTATCCACATCTGGAGTTTCCTGCTCAGGCACCAGCCCCATATAAGCAGCTGTCAGAGCTTCCAGCGCCGCATCCACCTCTTCCTGTGTAGCGTTGGGATTGGTCAATACCACAAGCACCGTCTGCTGCTCTTCAACAAGGGCCGCCCAGCTCTCCTCGGTATAATTTTCCTCCTGCAGGGTCAGACTGGTGTTGTAAACAGACTGCAGAACCTCCTTTTCCCCCGCTTCCACTGCGCCATTACTCAGAAGCATCAGGGCGCCGTTCGCATTTCTCACATCTCCGGACAGCAAAAAAGCGGCGTTCTCAATCTCAGCTCCATCCGAAAGAATAAAGCCCAGGGTAAATAGAGTCCCCGTCGCCTACTCTTCCGATATCCAGCTGATCTTGAGCGTCCCCGCTTCCTCAGCGTTGATGGAATACTTGTCCACGGCTTCCAGATTAGCCACGACATCCGATTCCTCAACAGATACAACTGATGTGTCATAAGTGATCGT
This sequence comes from Lachnospiraceae bacterium, assembly GCA_021205045.1. Classification (GTDB taxonomy): domain Bacteria; phylum Bacillota; class Clostridia; order Lachnospirales; family Lachnospiraceae; genus RGIG6307. Next base: position 12,559 of record JAJPYH010000152.1, read on the forward strand.
TACAACGCCGTCCGTCACCGCGTTCAAAGCCTGCAGTTCCACCACAAGGCTCTCGCCGGTATCGTCCACAAACAGCAAGACGTCGTAATCGGTCTCCGATGCCTCACTGTCTGTGCTGGTGTCCGCCGCGAACGCGGTTACCGACATCGAAATGCACAGGGCCAGAGATAACATCATCACCAACAGTTTTCTCATGTTCTTCTCCCTTTCCGCGCACGCTTTTCATGCGCTGTTTTCTTTTGCAACTGCCTGAATCGTACGATTCATCCTCACCGATCAATATTCTTCTCCCCCACCTTACAGCTAAGAAACCGGTGCTGTTCAAATCAGTAAGACCAGACAATTAGCAGAATTATACATCCTGTCTTCAAAATTTACAAGTTCTTTTGAAATGATATTCACTCGATTATAAGCCATTTATGATAATGTCCTTATATACCACAAGAGAAAATGTCCC
>JAJPYH010000287.1 GCA_021205045.1 Lachnospiraceae bacterium
ATATTTTAGAAAAAGTTTATAGAAAAGACGACCTGTCGACCACATCAGAAAATCAGATGTGTTATACTCCCATCATCGACAGCAGATGACATCTTACGATAATTTTCACAGATGTATTAAATAAATTGCCGCCGATGTACATCATCTTCATCTGCGATTTTGATCTGTTCGGATATGGCAAGTACCGCTATACTTTTCAGAATACTTGCAGGGAAGTGGAAAGGCTGGTATTGCCGGATGAAGTGAGTACGGTTTTCCTTAATACGCAGGGAAGCAATCCTGAGGAAGTAGAACCGGAGTTGGTTGAGTTCCTGAAATTTCTGAAGGATAATACCGGAAAAAATACCAATGAATATAATGACAACCGAGTACGGAAGACGTATGATAAGATAAAGAGACTGAAGACAATCGCGGAGATGGAGGTGGATTATATGGCGTCCTCATGGTGGCTGATCGAAGAGAAGGAAAAGGCGCATAACGAAGGGGAAGAGAAAATGGCGGAGCTCGTTCGAAGGCTGTATGAAGCCGGACGGAACGAGGACGCATTGAGGGCAGCTACAGACAAGGAATATCGCAGAAAACTGTATGAGGAACTCGGGATTTGATCCTTTTGCGGAAATCGTCAGACTTTTTTGGCAAATTGCAATCGTGAAAAGATACTCGTACAAATGATAGCAAAAAGATAAGCCGCTGCCGGAGGACGAAAAGAGTCTTTTATGGCAGCGGCTCTGTGTTTATATATCAAGTTGAATTTAGCTCCGTTAAAGTGTATTACATCAAGCAAAAATGATTAAAAGGTAAAGTGGGATTTTCGCCTGGATATGGGTCACTAATCCAAATCCGGCATTCAGGAGACCCATATGCACGCCCCGAAAAATCTGGATTTGACCATAGCGACCCATTTACAATTTTTTTACACTTCCTTACGCTCCGGCACTCCCAATCCTCTGCTGCCCGCGTATTTCAATCACTGGACCGCCCTTGCCCTCCACATAGGCTCTGGTAATCCGCACCCGGCCAATATTATCATCCTTGGGAATCTCATACATGATATCCAGCATAAACTCCTCGATGATGGAGCGCAGGGCCCTGGCGCCGATGTCTCGCTCCATGGCTTTCTCCGCGATGGCCTCCAGAGCGTCGTCATCAAAGGTCAGCTCCACCTCGTCCAGCTCCAAAAGCTTCTGATACTGCTTCAAAATCGCGTTCTTTGGCTCCTTCAGGATCTTGACCATGCTTTCCTTGTCCAGACCCTGCAAGGTGAATACCACCGGCAGGCGGCCCAGGAATTCGGGAATCATGCCAAATTTGCGCAGGTCCTCGGTGGTCACCTTGCTCAGAATATCCGGGTCGTCCTTGTAGGCGTCCTTCAAGGACGCGCCGAAGCCGATTCCGGCATTCTTGGTCAGGCGCTCTCTGATGATGTCCGCCAGATCCGGGAAGGCGCCGCCGCAGATGAACAGAATGTTCTTGGTATTCACGGTGGTCAGGGGCACCATGGCGTTCTTGCTGTTGGCGCCCACAGGCACCTCCACCTCGGAACCCTCCAGCAGCTTTAACATTCCCTGCTGCACACTCTCGCCGGACACATCCCGGGAACGGGTCTCCTGCTTTTTGGCAATCTTGTCAATCTCATCTATGAAAATAATGCCCCGCTCCGCGCGCTCCACATCGTTGTCCGCGGCTGCCAGAAGCTTGGTCACCACGCTCTCAATATCGTCGCCTATGTAGCCCGCCTCAGTTAAGGAGGTGGCGTCCGCGATGGCCAGCGGCACATCCAGAAGCTTCGCCAGGGTCTTCACCAGATAGGTCTTGCCGCAGCCCGTGGGGCCGATCATCAGCATGTTGGACTTCTCAATCTCGATGGAGTCCTGAGTTCCGGTGGCCACTCTCTTATAATGGTTGTAAACAGCCACGGACATGACCTTCTTGGCATGCTCCTGGCCGATCACATACTCGTCCAGCTGGGCCTTGATCTTGTGGGGCGCCGGTACATCTTTTAAGTTCAGCGGCTCCACCTTTTTCTTCTTTTTGGGACGCTCCCGGTTGGAAGCCGGACCGCGCAGATCGGACAGATTCACAAAACGGATCTGCGGAAAGCCCATGGGGATATTATCCAGGGGATGGATATTTTCCTTCTTGTCCTCTTCTTCGGTATCGGGATTCTCCGTCTCCTCCACATCCGTGTTGATCAAAGCGCCTGTTTCGTCGCTTCCCTGACTGCCCTCCCCGTTCTTCACAGTCTTCTCGCCGGACGCCGGACTCTGCTGTGCGGAAGCGGCATTGGAAGCAGTATTCTGCTGTGCAGAATGGTTATTGGAGGCAGTATTCTGCTGCGCATTGCTGTTATTGGAGCCGTTATTCTGCTGGCGCAGCTGCTCCTCCATAATCCTCATCTGGCGCTGAAACTCCGGGTTCTGGAACACGCCCTGCTTTTCCAGCTCCGTGACCGTCCTCATACTCCTGTCCATGCAATCGCCGCAGACGCACACATTCCCCGGCAGGTGGATCATCCTGCCCGCCCTGCTCTCCGGCCGATGGCACATCATACATACTTCTTCATATTCATCATTTCTATCTGAAGCCATAGTACCTCCTCAAAAACTTTTATAAATCAAATGTCCAAAGCTCTTTCATTCACAGCCTGACAAAAAATAATCAAAATATAGCAAACGACCTTATTACTGTCGCGCCAATCACAAGCCGCGTAAACAACTATTCCCTGCGTGATCGTATGCATTATCTTTATAATGAACGACTGCCTTTATGCACACCCGCATAAGCTGCAATAGCTTCAGCTTTGCCGGGTTATTACCACTATCAAACTATATGCATGCCCGCATAAGCTGCAGGCAGTATACGGCGATATCAGTATATCAGGGATATTCATTGAAAACAAGTGAAGTTTTTCTAAAAAGAAGCTTTTCATAAACTGAAAAATTTCTGCATATTTTTGCATCCCAAATAGAAAATGTGGCTACGCCACATGCATAGCCACACTGTGAAATCACCCACAGGCAATTATTCATACAACTGCCCATCCACGATCTTGACAATCCTTCTGGCGGACTTGGCCACATTCAGGTCGTGGGTAATCACGACGATGGTATTGCCCATCTCGTTCAGCTCCCCGAAGAGCCTGAGCACATCCTTGCCGGAGGACTGATCCAGCGCTCCGGTGGGCTCATCGGCCAGCAGGATGGCGGGCTTTCCCACCAGAGCTCTGGCGATGGAGACACGCTGCTTCTGGCCGCCGGAAAGCTCGCTGGGTTTATGAGCAATCCTGTGATCCAGGCCCAGCAGTTTAATGGTGTCCATGCACTCCTCCTCCGCCTGTTTTTTACTCTCGCCCCGCATGATCAGGGGCATGATAATATTCTGCATCACGTTGTAGGTGGGGATGAGCTGGTAATTCTGGAAAATAAAGCCGATCTTTTCGTTGCGCACCTCCGTCAGCTCATCTTCCGGCGTCTCGTGGATCGCCATGCCGTCCAGATAATACTCACCGCCGTCCATCACGTCCATACAGCCGATGATGTTCATCAGAGTAGTCTTTCCGGAACCGGAGGGGCCAAGGATGGCCACGTATTCTCCCTCATCCACATGGAAGTTGATATCCTTCAGGATCGGGAGCTTCTCCTCACCCAGCATATAGCCTTTATTGATGTTCTGCATCGTAATCATGAGTTCTTCCTCCTATCCGATAATATAAACCGCCATGATGACCTGCTCGCCGTCCACCTCCTGGGTCACAAGGGCAACACAGTCTCCTGCGGAGAGGCTTGCAAAGGTGGTCACACTGCCCAGCCGGGTGGTCACATCCGTGCCCACGGGGATCTGAGTGGTAACGGATTCCTCAGTCAGCTGATAAGTTACGCCGTCGTAAGTGAAGGTAGTGCTGGCCGAGGAGGTTACTTCTGAGGAACTGTCCCCAAAGCTGCCAAAATCAAAGCTGCCGAAGTCAAAGGAGCCGCCGCGTCCGCCGCCTCCCATGTCACCTCCGCCTCCCATGCCGCCCATTCCAAGGCTGGTCAGGGTATAGCTGTCGGTGCTGTCAGCAGTTACAGTAGTTGCTGTCAGAGAGGAGGTTTCTGCACTGCCGCTCTTCGCGGTCAACGATACTGCCGCAGCTGTACCTGCGCTATTGCTCCTTGCAGTCAGTGCTGTTGCCGTAGCTGTACCGGTGTTGCTCTTTGCAGTCAGTGCTGTTGCCGCAGCTGTACCGGTGTTGCTCCTTGCGGTCAGTGCTGTTGCCGTAGCTGTACCTGTACTGCTGCTCTGGCCATCAGTACCTTCTGTGCCTGAGTCCGTCCCCCCTTCAGTCTGGACTTCCCCATCAGTCTCCCCATCAGACATTTCACCATCTGTCGCTCCTTCAGGCATCTCGCCGTCCATTGCGCCCTCAGTTCCATCGCCTCTTGTGGCTCCGTCAGCCATCTCGCCCTCCGTTGTCCCTTCAGACCTGTCGCCCGTTGTGGCTCCTTCAGGCATCTCACCATCCGTCGCTCCCTCCGGCATTTCACCATCTGCAGCCCCTTCAGACATCTCTCTGTCCATTGCCCCATCCGGCATCTCGCCACTCGTCATTCCTTCCGGCATCTCTCCATCCGTTGTCCCTTCCGGCGCCTCGCCATCCGTCTCCTGGTCCGTCTCTGTGGTCTCCATGGCTTCCGCCACGGTATAAGTTATTTCATTTCCCCTGACGCTGGTCAGCTGCGCGTAAACCACCTCCTGCCCCTCGCCCACCTCAATGGTGACCGTACTGGCAGTCGCAGTCGAGCCAAAGATCAGGCTGTAGCCCCAGCCGATAAACCAGACGCCTCCCGCCAGGATAACCACGATGACCGCGATAATGATATTTCTCCTCTTATGCCGCTTCTTTCTTCGCCGCTCCTGCGCCAGCCGCTCCTGCTCGCGGATCATGGCCCGCTCATCCTGGCCCCGCTTCTGTGCCATGGAGGGGGCGGCTTCCATCTTTTTGCTCTGGATCAGCTCATCCATGTAGTCTTCGGCAACATATTCATTCTTATTGTTTTCCTCATTCATGAGCCCGCCCCTCCTATTCCTGATTCAGCGCCACCACAGGCACAAGCCTGGAGGCCTTATAAGCCGGATAGAAACCGAAAATACTTCCTGTAGCCACGCCGAACAGAAGCGCCAGCCCCACGGCGGTGACCGACAGATCCACCCGCACGGAGAACATCTCCACCACCGGCGTCAGGGCCAGAGCCAACAGCACGCCCATCACCGCTCCAATGAAACTGATACAGCTGGCCTCCAGCAGGAATTCCAGCAGGATATCCCGCCGGGAGCAGCCCAGAGCCTTCAGAATACCGATCTCATTGGTGCGCTCCTTGACGGATACAAATAACACGTTCATGATGTCAATGCCGCCCACCACAAAAACGATGGCGGACATGGAATACAAAAGCAATGTCAGCGTGGTGTTGGAGGAGGACGCCGCCTCCATCTTGCTGCCCGCGTCGGAAATCGTAAAGGTGGAGTTGGGATAGCTGTCCGCCAGCACGGTTTCTATATTTTCCACAATGGTGTCCACGTCATTGACATTCTCCGCGATCACAGTGATAGTGGGACTGATGGAGGTTCCTGTAATGTACTTGATGCCCGTTTCGTATGGAATAAAGATCGCCGTATCGGGGCTGATGCCGGAAGCCACCGTTCCCATCTCCGAGAGCACCCCGGACACGGTGTAGGGCCTGTCGTCAATGTACACGGTCTCGTCATAGGCGTCGTAGGCGCTGCCGAAGATTTCCTTGGCCGTGGAATAGCCCAGCACGCAGACCTTTTCCTTGTTGTCATTATTTTCCTCGGTTAAAAAGCTGCCGATGGCCATGGTCAGGTTGCTGATCTCGGCGTAATTGTCCAGCACCCCGGCCACCGTATAATAAGAGGAAGAGCTTAAGTCGCCGCCCTCCACGGAGGCTGTGGTGGAGTAAGAAATGGTGGCGTCGGAAAGTCCCGGCACAAACACCTCCAGATCCTCCATATCGTCCGTGGTCAGGGTCACCGCCTCGGAGCTGCGGCTGCTGGTGGAGCCTCCGCCGCTGCCGCCCCCAAAGTCCATGGAGAAGCCGCTCATGTCGAAGCTGATGGTGGTGCCCCCGATACTCACCGTGGCTGTGGTGGAGCTGGAGGAAGAACTGCTGCCCTCGTAGGAGACATCGATGGCTCCCGCGTTCAGGTTCTGAAACTGCTCCGCCACCTCTGCCCGGCTTCCGGTGCCGATGGCGATGACCAGCACAATGGTGGCGCTGCCTACGACAATACCGATGGACGTCAAAATGACTTTGAATTTATTCTGTATCAGGTTCAGATACACCAGTCTGAATATTTCGGTTATTTTCATTAATCGCTCACCACACTTTCAATCAGAACCACATCACCCTCGGACAGGCCGTCGATAATCTCCACGTACACGCCGTCGGAGAAACCGGTGGTCACCTCCACCTGCGTAACGTTCCCATTGCTGTCGCGCATCTTCACGTAGGATTTGGTGCCGCTTCTGGTGATGGCCCGGTTGGAGACATACAGAACCTCCTCGCTCTCCTTGGTCACAAAAGTCACATCGCCGGTCATTCCCTGGAACAGACCGGAAGCGTCGCTTGTGATGGTCACGGTCACGTCGTAGACCACATTGCTGCTGGAGTCATAGTAAGCGTCGGAAATCTCAGTTACTTCCGCCTGATAAATATCGTCCGGATAAGCGGTAAGGGAAATATTGACCGGGCCGCCCAGCTCGATGTCCGTCATATCATCCTCATCCACAGCCACCGTCATGGTCACCTCACCCTGGGATGATCTGCTAAAGGAGGGAGTAGACATCATTACCCCCGACCCCAAATCCTCCGGCGGGGCCTGCTGGAACTTTCTGGCCGCCTGGTATTACGCCGATCAGCAATACGGCGGGAATGAAGCGCAGATCAAGGAATTTATGAGCGCCCTCTATGCCAACGTGCTGGTCATGGACTCCGGGGCCAGAGGCGCCACCACCACCTTTGTGGAGAACGGCCAGGGGGATGTGCTGATCGCCTGGGAGAACGAGGCTCTTCAGACCATGGCCGATTATCCCGGTGAGTATGAAATTATCACCCCCAGCGTCAGCATTCTGGCCGAGCCCTCCGTGGCCGTGGTGGATGAGAATGTGGCTGACCACGGTACGGCTGACGTGGCACAGGCCTATCTGGAATATCTCTACACCGACGAGGCCCAGCGCCTCATCGGCGAGTATTACTACCGGCCCTCCAACGAGGAAATCCTGAGCGAGTTTTCCGATGTGTTTGACCTGGACGTGGAGCTGTGCACCATTGATGATTTCGGCGGCTGGGACGAAGCCTATGAGACCTTTTTCCAGGACGACGCCATTTTCGATGAGATCTATAATAACTGACGGAGTAAAATAATGAGAAAAAAACAAAACCGTGTCATCCCTGGCTTCGGACTGACCATGGGCATCACGGTCACCACGCTGTCTTTGCTGATCCTGCTGCCCTTAGCCTCGGTGCTGATCCGCTCCTTTGACCAGACCCCGGCTGAGTTCTGGCAGACCATCACCCGCAGCAACGTGATCGGAGCCTTTCGAACCAGTATCCTCTGCGCCCTGCTGGCGGCGGCCATCAACTGCGTGTTCGGACTGATTCTGGCCTGGATTCTGGTGCGCTATGATTTTCCGGGCAAGCGGCTCATGGACGGCATGATCGAGCTGCCCTTTGCCCTGCCCACCGCCGTGGCGGGCATCACCCTGACCAAAATGTACTCCGACCAGGGCGTTCTGGGACAGGCTCTGAACCGCATCGGCATTCAGGGCTCCTACACCAGAGTGGGACTGGTCATCGCCCTGGTGTTCTTGGGCTTTCCCTTTGTGGTGCGCTCCTTCAATCCGGTGCTGCAAAAGCTGCCGCCGTCCTGTGATGATGCTGCGCTGACGCTGGGCGCGTCGAAGAGCTTCACCTTCCGCCACGTCATCCTGCCGGAGCTGACCCCGGCCCTGCTGACCGGCTTCGGACTGGCTCTGGCCCGGGGCATCGGAGAGTACGGCAGCGTCACTTACATTTCCGGCAACAGCGCCAAAAACGGCACACAGGTGGTCTCCTACGTCATCATGCAGAAGCTGAATTCCGGCAGCGCCGACTACGTTGGAGCCGCCTCCATCGCTCTGGTGCTGCTGGCGATCTCCTTTCTGCTGATGTTTTTCCTGAATCTGGTGCAGTGGCTGGCTGCCCGGCGGACCCGCTGACAGGAAAATACACGGAGAAAAGAAAAAGGTAAAAAACGTGATATGCTGCAAAGCAAAAGGAAGATTTGTTGTGAAACAGAAAGAAAGGTACGCTATGAAGCCAGAAGACGAATACGGTATGAAACCAAAAAAATCGGGGAAAACTACCCGCCCATCGGCGGTTCAGATCGCCCTGATCCTCATCGGTGTGCTGTTTTTTGCCCTGATGCTGGTCTGGCCCCTGATCGAAGTTCTCTACCGTGCCCTGAAGGACGGCTGGGAGCTGTACTGGAGCGCGGTGACAGCGGAAAACACCCTGTCCGCTCTGCGGGTTACACTGCTGGCGGCGGTCATCGCCCTGCTGGTAAACACCTTTTTTGCCCTGGCGGCCTCCTGGCTTATGACCAAATTTGATTTCCGGGGCAAAAGCCTGCTGACCACCCTGATTGACATCCCCTTCTCCGTCTCCCCGGTCATTGCCGGTCTGGCCTTCATCATGATGTTTGGCCGAAACGGCCTGGCCACCCCTGTGGTGAACTGGATCAACGATACCTTCGGCACAGACATCTCCCTGGTATTTTCCATCCCCGGCGTGGTGCTGGCCACCATTTTTGTCACCTTCCCCTATGTGCTGCGGGAGCTGCTGCCGGCCATGAACCTGCAGGGCCGCGCCGAGGAGGAAGCCGCCGCCATGCTGGGAGCCGGAGGCCTTACCATCTTCCGCAGAGTCACCCTGTCCCATATCAAGTGGCCGCTGATCTATGGCATGGTGCTTTGCGCGGCCCGTGCCTTCGGGGAGTTCGGCGCGGTCTACGCCGTATCTAAAGCCCGGGGCAAAACCTTCACTCTTCCGCTGGAGGTGGACGCTCTGTACATGTCCGGCGGCGCCGAGGCCATCACCCAGGCCTTTGCGGTCTCCTCCATTCTGGTGCTGCTGGCATTAATCATGCTGATTTTAAAAAACATCGCCGAATGGAGGGCGGGGAAATCCGAAGAACAGGAAAAAGCGTAGTGGTAAAATGGTAATCAGAGGAAGTCAGATAACTGAAGAAATTGTAATGGTAAGTGAGGGATTGTAAATGTTTATAGAAGCCAGACATTTAAATAAGCATTTCGACGGCTATGAGGCGGTAAAGGACGTCACCTTCGGAGTGGAACAGGGAAAGATGGCCGCCCTGTTGGGTCCCAGCGGCAGCGGCAAAACCACCATTCTTCGCATGATTGCGGGATTGGAGCAGCAGGACAGCGGCGATATTCTGATTCATGACAGGAATGTCAACGACGTACCGGCGGGAAAACGCGGCATCGGCTTTGTATTTCAGAATTACGCCCTGTTCCGCTATATGAACGTCTATGACAACATCGCTTTCGGCTTGAAAGTACAGAAAAAAAGCAGGTCAGAAATCCGTGCGCGGGTCACGGAGCTGATTGAGCTTATCGGCCTGAAGGGCCTGGAGAAGCGGTATCCCAACCAGCTCTCCGGCGGTCAGAGACAGCGGGTAGCCTTCGCCCGGGCCATCGCCCCCGATCCGGGACTGCTGCTTTTGGACGAACCCTTCGCCGCCATCGACGCCAAGGTGCGCAAGGAGCTGCGGGTCTGGCTCAAGGACATGATCGTACAGGTGGGCATCACCAGCATTTTCGTCACCCACGACCAGGAGGAGGCGCTGGAGGTGGCCGACGACATCATCATCCTCAATGAGGGCCGGATCGAACAGATGGGCTCTCCCATGGATATTTATCTGCATCCCAGGACCCCCTTTGTGGCTCAATTTGCGGGCAATTCCTGCGTTGTGGATTCCCTGCCTGGTTTCCGGGGCTTTCCGAACCTGCCAAAGGGTCAGAAAATCCTGATCCGACCCGAGTTCGTGGACGCTTTCAAAAAGGATAACTCACAGATGCAGCCCTTTGCGGACCGGGCCGAGGACGGCGTCATCACCGGCATCAGCTTCCGGGGCAACTCTCTGGAGGTGCGCCTGGAGGTTCACGGCATTCCCCTGCTGACCAGCCGCTCTCTGGAACGCCGGGAGATTCGCCTTGGAGAGCACATGAATGTCTTTCTGCACCGGGTCTACTGTATTGAGGAAGAGCATACGCAGGTAGTAGAGAATGAACTGCTGAAAGATATCAGTATGGAATAGAGCCTTACAGCATCATCCGCCCTTCCAGCCCCTCAAAGTTAACATCTCGAACCGTTCCATCCTTCAGGCAGATCTCCGTCACCCCATAACCGCCGCAGCGCTCCGGATCCGCATACCTCACCTCGCTGACCGGGAACAGCTCCTCCTCCGTGAAGTCCTCGTGGCTCTCCTTGGTGATCACCTGGGAAATCAGCAGATAGGGCTCATAGCCGTACTGCTTCCGCCTCTCCGTCCTGGCATAAATCACCAGGGAGTTCTCCGAATCCGGATTTGTGCCATGACTTTTCATGACCTCAAGCTCCGTCCAGCCGTCATAGATTGTCATGGCCAGCTGCTTTTCTTTTCCGTTGAAGTCTTTTCCCTTTAAAATGATGGCTTTCGCGCCGTCCTTCTCCCTGCGGATGACCTCGGTGCCGTTGTCCGGGAGGCCAAAGGCCCCCAGCGTGATGGTCACCGGCCTGCGATGGAAACGGAACTTGTCCGCCCGGATCAGCCCATAGGGTACGGGAAAGTCTGCCAGATTGACCGCCTGCATCCAGTGGCACTCGGTCTGCAGATTGTAGTTGAAAAACTGCCTGCGGTAGAGGACGCCGTCCCGCTCCCCGGCCCAGAAGGTCACATTGGCGCGGGTCAGTTCGCCGGAGGTGCCGTCCTCTATGATATACTGCATGGATTCCACTTCACCGGGCTGTGTCTGAGCCTTTTCTGCTGTCAAAGATGTTATTTCATCCGACCATGGCTTTCCGGCAACCCCGGCAGGTATCACTTTCCCCGTCGGCGTGGCCTCCCAGGGATATTTACTGTGAAAACAGAGCTTCGAATAATTCCACATTCCATGGATATCCTCCGGATGCTTCACCACCTTGCCGGTGCGCAGCAGATTACTGCCGTTGGCCTTATGGTTGGTAAAGCAAAGCGCCGGGCCCTCCAGCACTGTCTCCTTCACTTCCCTTTCTCCCAACTTCTCCCAACTGCCGTTATTTTCCTTTGCCGTCCAGAAGGGATGGTCCGCAGGCAGATGCAGGCACAGATAAGCCTTCCCCAGCCAGAAGGGCGACTCCGCACAGGAATACCCCTGTACCAGAGGTCCGAACTGCCCGTAAAAGCCCAGCGACGGTATACCGTTCGCCAGAAAATCCTCCCTGGAAAGGAACTGCATCAGCGACCCAGAGGAAATTCGCCTGGCCAGCCCCGGATCCGCGGTGCTCCTTTTCAGCAGCAGATTGCCGTCAAAGGAGCTGGTAGCCGCGTTTCGGTAGATATTGCTTCTGCCCCACATCATGGTGAATCCGTCCTCGTCAAAGAAATCCCCGTAGCTCTCCATCAGCTTATTGGAGTTTTCCTCGAATTTCGCCGCCAGATAAGGCTCATTCTCATAGCCGTACCAGAGATTCCAGATGGGCGCGTACATATTGAAGGCCCAGCAGGAATAATAGTCAAAGCTGTGCCCATCCCGGTACCACCCGTCCCCGGCATAATAGTTTAAAATCACCTGGGCGTGATCCCTCATGATGTCCCTGTCGATGGGATAACCTTCCTTATATAAAAAGGCCATGTCCAGCATATTGAACAGCCGCCAGTTCTGGGGCACCGTGTTGGCGTGGGCGTAGCTTGTGAGAAAGGCCGCGATCCGGTCCTTTTCCTCCCTCGTATAGCTGTCCCAGATTTCCTCCTCGCACAGCCACAGACAGATCACCAGGGCGCAGGTCTCCACCGTCTGCTGAAAGGTCCGGAAGGGATTCTCATGGCCGGTAATCTCCTGCTGATCCTCATAAGTCCCCACATAGGAGGAATCCCCCCGGGTTACGCTTTTCAGCACCTGATTTTTATAATATTCCCTCAATTTAAAACCGCAGATCTCTATCTCCGGCTCAATGTGAATCAAAGGTGCCGCGATGAAAAAGGATCTTGTCAGCCCCTCAAACATCTCCGCCAGCCGCTGAGTGTGCTGATTTTCCTCGCTGTCCTTCAAATGCGGATAAGTAATCTCCGTCTCCTGCCGGGGCATGACTACAGGATCGTCAAAGCTTTTGATATGCTGAAAAATGCCCGCCAGCATGTATTTCCCGGCCTCAATCCAGCTTTCCCGGGTCAGGCCAGTGTAAGGGCTTAAGGTATAGTCTGTGTGTGTTGGTTGAAATATCATTGTGGTTTTCCCCTGTTTCACCAATACTGCCTCCAGTCCTTCGACAGCCTGGTCAGCGCCTCCATATAATAAAAATCCCCCCAGATATTACACTCATCCACTCCCGCCGGACTGCAGGTATTATAAGGCGACTTCTTCGAATAGGTACTGTGCAGCACCAGCCCATTGGACTCCTCAAAGCTCTTCACAGCATACTTCTCATACAGCGCCTTCATCAGCTTTTTTGCCAGGTCAATATAATACTCCGCCTTCTCTTTGGGCAGATAACGGCTCATCTCCAGCATCCCGCAGGCCGCGATGGATGCCGAGGAAGAATCCCTGGGTTCATCGGAACCATCCGTGAACGTAAAATCCCAGTAGGGCACCAGGTCCTTTGGCAGGTGCTCCAGGAACACCTCCGTCACCTTCTCAAACAGCGGTATATACTCCGTCCGCCCCGTATAAC
>JAJPYH010000107.1 GCA_021205045.1 Lachnospiraceae bacterium
TTTGGGACATTTTCTCTTGTGGTATATAAGGACATTATCATAAATGGCTTATATGCAATAACTTTTTTTAAAAATGTTCTTGACGTAGCGGCTTTTTATGTTATAATTGTTTTCGTGGTCATGAATCGTGAGCATAATAACCCGTATCAGTCATTATTGCTTGAAGGGACTGAAGGGAGGTCAGGTGTAGATGTCTAGCATAATTGTCAAAGAGAATGAAACTTTGGACAGTGCTCTGCGTCGCTTCAAGAGAAGCTGCGCGAAGGCAGGTATCCAGCAGGAGATCCGCAAGCGCGAGCATTATGAGAAGCCGTCCGTAAAGCGCAAGAAGAAGTCCGAAGCAGCCAGAAAGCGCAAATATAATTAAACATGGTGTGTACCCCGCCGATTTTTGCGGCGGGGTATTTTTTACCCTTTTCCTTCATAAAATAGAAAGAAAAAGGCTCTTTTTATTTTATGAAGAAAATTTCCTCCCTGCTTTTGTCTTTTTTGCTGACTGTCTGCAGCCTGATTTCACAGATGACTACCGTGGGCGCTGCCACAGAGATCACTTCGCCCTCGGCCATTGTCATGGAGGCCTCCACCGGACAGATTATTTATGCCAAAAACGCCGAAGAGCGCCGTTCCCCTGCCTCCATTACCAAGATCATGACCCTGCTTCTGACCTTTGAGGCGTTGTCGGAGGGAAAAATCAGTCTGACAGACTCCGTGATCACCAGCGACTATGCGGCCGGTATGGGCGGCAGTCAGGTCTATCTGGAATCTGGCGAGGTACAGACGGTAGAAACCCTGATCAAGTGTATCACGGTGGCTTCCGCCAATGACGCCAGTGTGGCCATGGCGGAGTACATCGCCGGATCAGAGGGCGCTTTTGTGGATCTGATGAATAATAAGGCGGTCAGTCTGGGAATGGTGGATACTCATTTTGAGGACTGCTGCGGTCTGACAGATTCCGATACCCACTATTCCAGCGCTAAGGATGTGGCCATTATGTCCAGAGAGCTGATTACCCTGTACCCGGAGATCTTTGATTACACCGGAATCTGGATGGAGGACATTACCCACGTCACCAGCCGGGGAGAATCTGTTTTCACTCTGAGCAGCACCAATAAGCTTCTGAAAAGCTACCCATATACTACAGGCTTAAAGACCGGCTCCACCTCCAGGGCAAAGTTCTGTGTTTCCGCTACCGCCAGGAAGGACGATATGGAGATGATTGCCGTAGTCATGGGCTGTGAGAACAGCGCGGACCGTTTCACAGAGGCGGCGGTTCTGCTGAACTACGGATATTCCGTCAGCTCCCTTTATGTGGACGAAAATCTGTACACACTGGATTCCCTGGAGGTGACCGGAGCCATTGAAAGAAATGTGGAAATCGCCTACAGAGGAGCCTTCCGATATCTGGATACGGAAAACCGGGATCTTTCCAAAATCATAAAAAGCTTTGAACTGCCGGATACGGTGGAGGCCCCGGTTCAGGAAGGACAGGTGGCGGGGTATGCTGTGTATTCACTAAATGGCCAGGAACTGGGCCGCACTGAGATTATATACAGCGCGACAATAAAGAAAGCGTCTCTCTGGGATTTTTATAAATATGTGTTCTCCGCCTTTTGCTGCTTGCGTTAAAGACTTAATCTATGTTACAATGAAACGGTTTTATGGCGATTGACAGTTGGGAATAGAAGATATGCGAATTTTCATTTTTATGGCAGTGCTTCTGGCTGCTGCCTGCCTGATTATTATATATCATGATACTCACACTTTTCGTGTAGTAAGATATGCGCTCACCAGTCCGAAGCTGACAAAGGCCCTGCGCGCGGTGGTGCTGGCCGATCTGCATGACACCAGATTTGGAGAGCACAATGAACAGCTGTCAGCCAGAGTGCGTCAGCTGTCGCCGGATCTGGTGCTTGTCGCGGGAGATATGGTGACCAGCAGCAGGAATCCTGATTTTTCGGGTGCAGAGGATCTGCTGATCTCTCTTGCCGGAGAATTTCCTGTCTATTATGGTATGGGCAATCACGAGACCAGAATGGCTGCCGATCCAAAGGAGCATGAGGACGTACAGGTTGAAGAATACCGGAAAAGATTGTCCCGGGCCGGCGTGGTTTTTCTGCAGAATGAGTCCGTGAAGCTGAGGGATTATCCTGTCACGCTGCACGGCCTGGAGCTGGAAAATGAATATTATCATAAAAGGGGCAGGCGCTCCCTTACGCCGGAGGATTTGACGGAGAAACTGGGAAAAGCGGATCCTCAGACATATCATCTGCTCATCGCCCATAACCCGGAGTACTTTCCGCAGTATTCGGACTGGCACGCCGATCTGGTGGTCAGCGGGCATGTGCATGGAGGAATCGTCAGGCTCCCTGTACTGGGCGGCGTGATTTCCACCTCATTTCGTCTTTTCCCCAAGTATGACGGAGGCCTTTTCATGGAAGGAAACTCCGCCATGGTGATCAGCAGGGGACTGGGCAGCCACACCATTCCGGTCCGGATGTTTAATCCCGGAGAATGTGTGGTGATTGATTTACAACCTGGAGAGATAACGGATGGCCATATCTGTAAAGCTGGAGAAATTTGAAGGTCCCCTGGATCTTCTGCTTCATCTGATTGAAAAAAATAAAATTGATATTTATGACATTCCCATTGTGGAGATAACGGATCAGTACCTGGACTACATTCATACCATGGATCACGAAGATCTGGATGTGGTCAGCGAGTTTTTAGTGATGGCGGCCACTCTTCTGGACATCAAGTGCAAAATGCTGTTGCCCAGAGAGGTGGACGAGGAGGGCGAGGAGCTGGATCCCAGGGCGGAGCTGGTGCAGCGCCTTTTGGAGTACAAGCTTTATAAATACATGTCCCTGGAGCTGAAGGACAGAGAGCTGACGGCGGGACAGGCCGTATACCGGGGGGAGAGGCTTCCTGAGGAGGTAAAGGCATTCAAAGCGCCCGTCAATTATGAAGAGCTGATCGGGGATATGAACTTAAAAAAGCTCTATGCCATGTTTGAACAGCTCTTAAAGCGGCAGCAGGATAAGGTGGACCCCATTCGCAGCCAGTACGGGGATATCAAAAAGGAGGCTGTGGACGCGGAGAAGAAGGCGGAATATGTGGAGCACTTTATTCTGTCTCACAGGCACTTTTCTTTCCGGGAGCTTCTGGAAAGGCAAACCTCCAGGGAGGAGATTGTGGTCACCTTTCTGGTGCTGCTGGAGCTGATTAAGATGGGAAAGGTGACTGTGGAGCAGGACGGCATTTTTGACGATATCCATATTACCTCCCAGGAGACCTTTGAGGATGAGGAAGCCATCGAGGGTATTTCAGAGAATGAAAATAAGGACGGAGATTCTGGAGAAAGCAAAACAGCTGATTCCGGTGACGAACAGGAAGAGACTTATCTGACAGAAGAAGAAAGCATGCCTGAAAACTGACAGAAAAGAATTGGCGCAGAAAGAATCAGGAAGGTTTTTATCGGAAATGTTTTTATCAGAAATGTTTCAGGACGGGATACAGGACGGGAGAGCAGGACGAAAATGGAGCGATCGGATGCGAAGGCGGCCATGGAGGCCATTTTATTTACAGTAGGCGACAGTGTGGAGATTTCCAGATTAAGCCAGGTGACGGAGCTTGACAAAAAGAAAGTGAAAGAGCTGCTGCTGGAGCTGCAGGAAGATTACAGAGAAAGAAACAGCGGGATACAGCTGGTATTTCTGGAGGATTCTGTGCAGCTGGGCACCAGACCCGAGTATTACGAGCAGATCATACAGATTGCCAAAACGCCCAGAAAATTCACCCTCTCCGATACGGCTCTGGAGACTCTGGCGATTGTGGCTTACAAGCAGCCGGTGACCCGCCTGGAGATTGAGAAAATCCGCGGCGTCAGCAGTGATCATGCCATCAACAGGCTGCTGGAGTACGATCTGATTCAGGAGCTGGGACGGCTGGACGCGCCGGGACGTCCCATTCTGTTTGGTACCACGGAGCAGTTTCTGCGCACCTTTGGGCTGAGCTCCACGGAGGATATGCCGGAAATTTCTGAGCTTCAGGTGGAGGAATTCAAGCAGCAGGCTCAGGAGGAGGTTTCCCTGAAGCTGGATGTTTAGCAGCTTTCACGGGATGATATACCGGGTTTTGCGGTTTTGCTGCCTGTATGACGTCCTCTGAGGAATATGCCGATGCCGCAGGAGAGGGTATAATCTCATTTTTTATACATATATTTATAGAGATAATCTGGGAAAGACTGGCGGGAGACCATTGTGTATTTTGGCGATCATAATGTCATAAATGCAGGCAGGTGCAGACACGCCCTTCGATGGGTGAGCGGCAAATGGAATGATCAATATTTTATCAGAAAAATCAGAGCGGCATGGCTGGCAGTCATACTGTCGGCCAGCCTGTTTATGGGGCAGGTAAAGGCCAGTGCGGGAGAACCCCAGACCATCCGGGAGAGCGACCTGTTCAGCCAGGCGGCGGTTTTGATGGACGCTGCCACAGGCCGTGTTTTATACGGCAAGAATGAAAATACCGTCCTTGCCATGGCCAGCACCACCAAGATCATGACCTGCATCATCGCCTTGGAATACGGCAATCCGGAGGATACTGTGACCTTTTCCTCCTACGCGGCGGCACAGCCGAAGGTAAAGCTGGGAATGTCCAGGGGAAAACAGGCGCTTCTGGAGGATCTGCTGTACTCTCTGATGCTGGAGTCCCACAATGACACGGCGGTTGCCATCGCCGAACATATCGGCACGCAGCAGTTGGGCTGGGACAGCTCTCAGGTGGCAGATCACAGCCGGGAGGAATCGGTGGAGGCAGTGGAGGCCTTTCTGAAGCTGATGAATGAGAAGGCGGCTTTGCTTGGCTGCAGCAATACTCTCTACCTGACGCCCAATGGCCTGGACGCCAGTCTGGAATATGAGGATGAGGACGGGCAGATCAGAGAAGTATTCCACAGCACTACGGCAGCGGAGCTTGCGAGAGTGATGAGCTACTGCATTCTGGAATCGCCTCAGAAGGATAAATTCCTGGAGATCACCCGGACATCAGTTTATGGCTTCACTGACCTGGACAGTCAGAATTATTACAGCTGCTATAATCATAACGCCTTTCTGACCATGATGAGCGGCGCCCTCAGCGGTAAGACCGGCTACACCGGCCGGGCAGGTTATTGCTATGTGGGAGCCCTGGAGAGCGAAGGGAGAACCTTTGTGGCGGCGCTCTTAAACTGCGGCGCCTACGGCAGCCAGACCAAAAAGTGGGTGGACCTGCGCAGACTGATGGAGTACGGGATCAAATATTATGAGCTGACGCAGGTCTATACAAAGCCTGCGGTGGAGCCCATTCCGGTCGCAGGAGCGAAAATGGAGCCGGATCAGTTTTTTGATACATACCAGATGCCGGTATCTGTGGCCGGGGAGGAGAGTCTGAGCCTGCTTCTGGCAGAGTGGGAGGACGCCCGGGTAACGGTGGAGGTCAGTGAAATTTTAGAGGCTCCTGTGGCTTCTGGCACAGTGGCGGGCACAGTGCAGGTGAGCGTGGACGGGGAGCTTTACCGTCAGTTTGACATTCTCACTGAAGATGATGTGGAGGCAAAAACGGAGCGGGACAATATCTTGTATATGGTCTGGCTGTTTTTGAGCGGCGCCTCATGGCAAATGTGACAAAAAGAGTGTGATGAATCTGTGAAAATTTGATGGTTTTGTCGTGTTTTATAAAAAGTTAATGTATGTTATAATTTTCACTAAGCGAGGTATTTTGCGCTCTTTTTACTATATTTATTTATAGTTAGCAGCAGTTTTATTTTTATCATAATATATACGTGGAGGAATAATGCATGAGTACAAATTCAAAAGCAAGAGAGCGGATCGAAGCTCTTCTTGACGACAACAGCTTTGTTGAGATCGGCGCTCTTGTCACTGCGAGAGCCACAGATTTTAACTTAAAGCAGACAGATGCTCCCGCGGACGGTGTGATTACCGGATACGGAAGCATTGGCGGCAGCCCGGTCTATGTATACAGCCAGGACGCTTCCGTGCTGAACGGTTCTGTCGGTGAAATGCATGCCAGAAAGATTACAAAGCTTTATGACATGGCGTTGAAGACCGGCTGCCCGGTAATCGGACTGTTGGATTCCGCCGGGTTAAGACTTCAGGAGGCGACAGACGCGCTGAATGCTTTCGGCGAGATCTATTTAAAGCAGTCCCTAGCCAGCGGTGTGATCCCTCAGATCACGGCGATTTACGGAAACTGCGGCGGCGGGCTTGCATTGATTCCTACCCTGACAGATTTCACCTTCATGGAGGAGAAGAGCGCGAAGCTGTTTGTCAATTCTCCCAACGCTCTGGCCGGCAATACGGTGGATAAGTGCAACAGCGCGTCCGCGGCATTCCAGTCTGAGAAGAGCGGTTTTGTGGATGTGGTCTGCTCTGAGGCCGAGATGACAGAGAAGATCAGAGAGCTCGTATCCTTCCTTCCGGCCAATAACAGTACCGAAGCTGAGGACGGCGAGGGAGATGACCTCAATAAGCTTCTTCCGGAGCTTGTCAACTGCGCGGGCGACACTTCCATCGCTTTGAGCCAGCTTTCCGACAACGGCGAGGTTTTCGAACTGAAGGCAAAGTACGCGCCCGAGATGGTGACCGCGTTTATCCGTCTTGACGGCATGACCGTTGGCGCTGTAGCCAACAGAACAGAAATCGTCGGCGAGGACGGAAAGGCGGAGAAGACCTTTGACGCGGCTCTGACCACAGAGGGCGCCAATAAGGCGGCTTCCTTTGTGAACTTCTGTGACGCTTACGGTATTCCGGTGCTGACCCTGACCAATGTGAAGGGCTACGCGGCTACCATGGAGAATGAGAAGGGCATTGCCGAAGCCAGCGCGAAGCTGACCTATGCCTTTGCCAACGCCACCGTTCCGAAGGTCAATGTGATCATCGGCGAGGCCTTTGGCAACGCATACGTGTCCATGAATTCCAAGGCTCTGGGCGCTGACATTGTGATGGCCTGGCCGGATGCCAGGATCGGCATGATGGATCCGGTGCTGGCGGCCAAGATCATGTACGATGGACAGGGCGCCGATGTGATCAACACCAAAGCGGCCGAGTACGCAGCTTTGCAGAGCTCTGCGGAGAGTGCTGCGAAGAGAGGCTATGTGGATCATATCGTAGAGCCGGAGGAGACCAGGAAGTATGTGATCGGCGCGTTTGAGATGCTTTACGACAAATATGAGGCCCGCCCGGATAAAAAACACGGAACAGTTTAGAAAGGTGAGTGAACATGAAGAAAACAGTTAGTCTGGTATGTGTGCTTGCCTGTGTGTTTGCTTTCACTGCCTGCGGCTCCAGTGATACCGTCAACGAATATCAGTTGAGTAAACAGGAAAATGCGGAAGCAGTTGCCACAGATTACATTATACCTCTCATCACGGCGTTTGCCGCCCAGGATGAGGTCATGTCTGTCATTGATGCGGATGGCTATACGGATGAAGAATGGGAGAGTAATATATACAACTCATTTGGAATTTATGTTGACGGCGAAGCCTTTGTCAGCGGGATTACCTCCTATGCCGATGGCGTTGAGGAGATGGGCCTGATTACTTCCATAGGGGAAGTGACATCCACGGTGGACGATGACCAGATTATTATTTATGTAGATGTGACCGGCACGGAGAGAACAGGACAATTTGAGATTATCCTGTCCAACGACTATTTTGCGGAGCTTGAGTCCTGCTCCTTAAATGTGGATTATACGATGGGTGAGAAGATGTCGAAGGCTGCCATGAACACAGTCCTTGGCATTGGCATGGTGTTCCTGGTACTGGTTATCATCATGGCGATCATCAGTCTGTTTAAGTATATCCCCATCATTCAGGAGAAGTTCACCAGAAAATCAGAGACTCCTGCTGCTGCAGCGCCTGCGCCTGCACCGGCAGCTCCTGTGGAAGTGTACGAGGAAGAGGAAACGGATGACACGGAGCTTGTTGCTGTCATCGCCGCCGCTGTGGCTGCCTTTGAAGGACAGACCTCCGCAGACGGTTTTGTAGTCAGATCAATCAGAAGAGCAAAGAGATATTAAATCATAAATTTCGGAGGAAAATTCAGATGAAAAATTATACGATCACAGTAAATGGCGTAGCGTATGACGTAACAGTGGAGGAAGCCGGAACCGCGGCAGTGTCCGCACCGGCAGCCCCCAAGGCGGCTCCTAAGGCCGCACCGAAGGCAGCGGCTCCCAAGGCAGCAGTCCCCAAGGCAGGCGGCAGCGGCAGTATTAAGGTGGAAGCCGGAACCGCAGGCAAGGTATTCAAGATTGAGGCAAGCGTGGGTCAGGCTCTCAAAGCCGGCGATCCGGTGATCATTGTGGAAGCCATGAAGATGGAGATTCCGATCGTGGCTCCCAAGGACGGCACAGTGGCCAGCATTGACTGCGCGGTAGGCGACAGCATTGATGCGGGCGCTGTTCTGGCAACCATGAACTAAAGTCTGATGAATTACGAGGTGTAAACATGAGCTATATTGTAACTACACTGAGCAACCTCATTCAGCAGACTGCTTTTTGCAACCTGACGGTTGGAAATTACATTATGATTGCGGTTGCCTGTGTATTCCTTTATCTGGCCATTGCGAAAGGGTATGAACCACTTTTGCTTGTACCGATTGCGTTCGGTATGCTTCTGGTCAATATTTATCCGGATATTATGGAAGAGGGCGGCCTGCTGCATTACTTCTATCTGCTGGATGAGTGGGCGATTTTACCGTCTCTGATCTTTATGGGCGTAGGTGCGCAGACAGACTTCAGCCCTTTGATCTCAAATCCGAAGAGCTTTCTGCTGGGCGCTGCCGCACAGTTCGGTATTTTTGCCGCTTACTTCGGAGCGATTCTGTTGGGCTTTAATGACAAGGCAGCTGCCGCGATTTCCATTATCGGCGGAGCTGATGGACCTACTTCCATCTTCCTGGCCTCCAAGCTGGGACAGACCGCTTTGCTGGGACCGATTGCGGTGGCGGCTTATTCCTACATGGCACTGGTGCCGATCATTCAGCCTCCGATCATGAAGGCTCTGACCACCGAAGAGGAGCGTAAGATCAAGATGGGACTTCTGCGTCCGGTAAGCCAGCTGGAAAAGATTTTATTCCCCATCATCGTGACCATCGTGGTCTGCATGATCCTGCCCACAACCGCACCGCTTGTCGGCATGCTGATGCTGGGCAATCTGTTCAAGGAGTCCGGTGTTGTACGTCAGCTTGCTGATACGGCAGCCAATGCGATGATGTATATTGTTGTCATTCTGCTGGGTACTTCTGTTGGTGCCTGTACCAGTGCCGAAGCATTCCTGAATCTGAATACGATTAAGAGCGTTGTGCTGGGTCTGATCGCCTTTGCCTTCGGTACCGCAGCGGGTGTGCTGCTGGGTAAGCTGATGTGTAAGCTGACTCACGGCAAGATCAACCCGCTAATCGGCTCCGCCGGTGTATCCGCAGTGCCTATGGCGGCCCGTGTTTCTCAGAAGGTAGGCGCTGAGGCAGATCCTACCAACTTCCTGCTGATGCACGCTATGGGTCCCAATGTAGCAGGCGTGATCGGCACGGCTGTGGCGGCCGGTACCTTTATGGCAGTGTTCGGAGTGTTCTGATTTTGGTTTGTCCGTGTGAGCGTCCCCGGGGCGTTCTGCGGCGAAATCCGTTTTTTTCAGAATCAACTTAAATCATTTCCTATAGAATTAAGATGGAGGAATAAATAAATGGCAGAACAGACTGTACAGGCGAAAAAGCCTGTGAAAATAACAGAAACAGTTTTACGTGACGCGCATCAGTCCCTGATTGCCACCAGAATGCCTACCGAGCTGATGCTTCCCATCGTGGACACGATGGACAAGGTCGGTTATCATTCTGTGGAGTGCTGGGGCGGCGCTACCTTTGACGCATCCTTACGTTTCCTGAAGGAGGATCCCTGGGACAGACTCAGAAAGCTGCGCGACGGCTTCAAGAATACCAAGCTGCAGATGTTGTTCCGCGGACAGAATATTCTGGGCTACAGCCCCTATTCTGACGATGTGGTGTTTAATTTTGTTGAGAAATCCATCGCCAATGGTATCGACATTATCCGTATTTTTGACTGCTTCAATGACCTGCGCAACTTAAAGGCTGCTGTAGACGCTACCAATAAGATCAAGGTTCTGGAGGGCAGAGGTCATGCGCAGATTGCGCTTTCCTATACATTGGGAGACGCTTATACTCTGGACTACTGGATGAACATTGCCAAAGAGATCGAGGAGATGGGTGCGGACAGCATCTGTATCAAGGATATGGCAGGACTTCTGGTGCCTTACAAGGCCGCAGAGCTGGTCAGCGCCATGAAATCCGCTACAAAGCTTCCCATTCAGCTTCACACTCACTATACATCCGGCGTGGCTTCCATGACTTATTTAAAGGCAGTGGAAGCGGGTGTGGACATCATCGACACCGCCATTTCTCCCTTTGCCATGGGCACCAGCCAGCCGGCTACCGAGGTGATGGTGGAGACCTTCCGCGGCACGGAGTATGATACCGGATACGATCAGAAGCTTCTGGCTGAGATCGCAGATTATTTCCGCCCGTACAGAGAAGAGTGTCTGGCCAATGGCCTGATGAATCCGAAGGTGCTGGGCGTGGATATCAAGACGCTGATGTATCAGGTGCCCGGCGGTATGCTTTCCAACATGGTGAGCCAGTTGAAGGAGCAGCATGCGGAGGATAAGTATTATGACGTGCTTGAGGAAATCCCGAGAGTGCGTAAGGATCTGGGCGAGCCGCCGCTTGTAACTCCGTCCTCTCAGATTGTGGGAACGCAGGCTGTGATGAACGTCCTGATGGGCGAACGCTACAAGGTTGCCACCGAGCAGACCAAGGATGTGCTGCGCGGCAAGTATGGCAAGACTGTGAAGCCCTTCAATCCTGAAGTGGTGCAGAAGGTCATTCCTGGTGAGGAGACCATTACCTACAGACCGGCAGATGATATCCCGCCGCAGATGGAGACTCTGGAGAAGGAGATGGCAGAGTGGAAGCAGCAGGATGAGGACGTGTTAACCTATGCTCTGTTCCCGCAGGTTGCCCTGGACTTCTTCAAGTATCGTCAGGCACAGCAGGAAAAGGTGGACATGACGGTCAGCGACACGAAGAACGGAGCCTATCCCGTCTAAGCATTTCCTGGTAAGGTATATAGTAAAGGTACCGGCAGAGAGTCAATTCTGCCGGTACCTTTTTCGGGTTTACAGCTTCAGCTGTCTTTGTTCCTGTTCATGTTATGTCAGGAATTGCCGCAGAATTTTATGCCTGTTCTGCGCTGACTGATGTGCGAATCGCAGATGCTGATATCCTCACTGTATCAGGTTCTGCGGTTCTGAAGCTGTTCACAGTATCTTCACCAAAAAACAACCTGGTGCAGGTTGAACAATGTTTCCAGATATGATAAGATGCTGAATGGTTAACGCGTGGTTTTTACAGAGTATCCGGAGAAAAGTATGAATGAAAATGAACTGGAATACGAATATGAGATCAATCTGAAGGATCTGTGTGTCAGTATCCTGAGAAGGTGGCGTCTGATTTTGCTTGCCGCCCTTGCGGGCACCGTTTTGCTGGGAGGATTTCGGCTTGTGTCCAATCTGGCAAAAGCCCCGGGACTTGCCATGAGCAGCAGTGAGATTGAGGATGCTCAGGAGGAGATCGAAAGCGCCCAGGATAGTATCAATGAGCTGGAAAGTCAGATCAGCGCGGCGCTAAGATCCATCAGCGCCAATGAAAGCTATCTGGAGAATATTGACGCGAAGGCGGAGCTTGCGGCAAAACAGATCGGGAATCTGAATCAGCTTCTGGACTATTATATTGAGCTTCTGGACAGGCTGATGGCCGCAGATGAGGCTGATGCTGAGCTGGCGGATCAGATATCGGATTATCTGCTTCGGATAGAGACGCTTCAGGACAATATTTCGTCCAAAGAGACGGAAATACTGGAGCTGTACGACAGCAAGCCTCCGCTGGAGAATGAAAAAGAGGAGCTGGCGGAGACTGTCGCGGATCTGGAGGCTCAGGCCGCAGAATGGGAAGAGACCATCGCGGATCTGAGAGAGCAGATGGAGCAGGAAGCTTCCGTGAATGTGATGGACAGGGTTATTACCTTTGCTGTCCTCGGCGCCTTTCTGGGAATATGTATCGCCTGTGTGTACGCATTTTTACAGTATTGCTTTGACAGAACCGTACACATGGAGGAGGATCTGGCCTGGTACACCGGACTGCATGTACTCAGCTCCATTGATTTTGAGTCAAAGGGTAAGACCGGAAAGAATGCTGTTGATCGTCTGATCGACAGGTTTGCCGGCGTGGATGCCAGAATGGATCATTCTCCGGCGGCTCAATGCGCAATTGCCGCCGCAAAGATTCAGGTACTGGCGGACGGCAAAAAGCTTCTTGTGACAGGTACTGCCGATATCAGCACCATTGAGAGGGTGTGCTCTGATCTGAGGAGCAGTCTGGCTCAGGAGGGATATGAAGTGATATCGGCGGAAAATCCCATGTATCATTCTGAGGAAATTCTCAGGATGGGGGATTATGAGCTTGTGCTGGTGGAGGCACCTCATGTTACGAGGGTAAAAGAACTGGTGAATCTGACTGGATTTTTGAAACTCAGCAGAGTGAAGGTGGTCGGGGTGATATCTGTGATCGGGTAACGCTTCGGGTAAAAGGCTGCCGACGTTCACAAAAACAGTTGCAAAAAGGTTACAAAAATCAAAATTAATTTGTGAAAAAAATCTGTCAAGCATTTTTGAAAATGTCCCGAAAAATCTTTAACATTAGCCCCGACT
>JAJPYH010000119.1 GCA_021205045.1 Lachnospiraceae bacterium
AAATATATCAGAAAAGCAGAGGATTGCAAAGCTATTCCGGTTTATCCGGGTTAGGCTATAGCAGCTATGGCAGTTATGGTTCGCCCGCTCTGGATCAGGCCCTGGTCATAAAGGATAAAGGCACCGGAAGGATTATCATTGACGGCGGATCAGAACCCGCGATTTATTTCTCATATGACACAACAAAGGATGAGCTTCCTGACATCGTACAGTATGTCATGGAGGAAAAAGGATATACTCTGGGATCCTATGACGAAGAATATGAGTATTCAAATAAGGTTTTATATGATTCCAAAGGGAATCTTGTAACCTACCTGGATCTGCACTACCACCATTATTCGTACAGCCTGTCAGAGGATGGAGCCACCGTATCCGGGAAATGCATTTATTGCGATGAGACAGATTATGTCACCATCTCCGCGCCGACGAATCTGGCCTATGACGGCGTCAGTAGCCATGACGCAGTACTGACCGCGAATAAAGCGGACACGGACGGCCTCAGTATTTATTACACTCTGGATGGGGAGGCTGTCAGCTCTACAACGGCAATGGGGGAATATACTGCCTCGGTTGATTATCAGGGACTTACCGCAAGCGTGACCTATTCCGTCGGCAAAGGGCAGATCACCATCACGCCCTCTGACCTGACGAAAGTCTATGGCGGGGACGATCCGGCTCTTACCGGTGAAATCACCGGACTGACAGGGACGGACAGCATTGAGGTAACCTACAGCCGGGAGGCAGGGGAGACGCCGGGAACCTATACCATATCCGCAGCGTATACACTGGACAGCAGCCTGACAGAAAAATATGATGTTGTGGTGAATACAGGCACCTTTACCATCGAGAAAGCCGCCCTGACGGTGACGGCCAATGATACCGAAATCACTTATGGGGATGCGCCGGAATCCGGCGGGGTTACATACTCCGGGTTCGTAAACGGGGATTCAGCCTCTGATTTAAGCGGCTCCCTGTCCTATGCATATTCTTATGTACAGTACGGCGATATCGGGGAATATACTATCACCCCGTCCGGCCTTTCCTCGGAGAATTATGACATTACATACGTTTCCGGGAAGCTGACAGTCGCCGCAAGGGAAGCGGTTCTTTCCTGGTCTGAACCGGAGGAAACAGACCTGGTCTATGACGGGACAGCCAAAACCCTGACAGCGTCAGTGACCAATGCTGTTAATGGCGATACTGTTTCTGTGGCGGTGGCTCTGACGGACGGCTGCGACAACATCAACGTGACAGATGACGGCTTTTCCTATACGGCAGTATCCCTGGATAATGAGAATTATGTGCTTCCGGAGGAGGCGGAAAGCCCGGTTTATCAGATCACACCCGCTGCAATGACGATTACGGCGGACGATGCTTCCAAAACCTACGGGGAAGCGGACCCGGCGTTGTCCGGCACGGTGACCGGCGTGGTATCGGGGGATGACCTGGAGGTTACTTACAGCCGCGAAAGCGGGGAAGATGCGGGAAGCTATGAGATCACGGCTTCTTACACGGAAAACGCCAATTATTCCGTCACCATAGAGAAAGCCGTTTTTACGATCTGCCAAAAGGCCATCACGGTGACCGCAGACGATCAGACTTCCGTTTACGGAGATGCCGCAAGCGAGCTGACTTACAGCCTTTCCGCTGCGGAAAAGGCGAAGCTTGTGGGAGAGGATGATCTGGAGGTATCCCTGATTGTAGCTGACATTTCTTCGGAGGGGGCTTCCTGGCCCTCAGCGGGGAGTTATGAGATCACAGGTACCTCCGCGTCAGCCAATTATGATGTGACGATTATTTCAGGAACGTATACAGTCACCAGGGCGGAGCTGATCATCACCGCAAATGATACCGAAATCACCTACGGGGATTCGCCGGAAGCGGGAGGCGTGACGTACAGCGGCTTTGTCAATCTTGAGGATGAGAGCAGCCTGACAGGGACGCTGCAGTTTGACATTGACTATTCGCAGTATGGGGATGCAGGGGAGTATTCCATCACGCCCTATGGTCTTTCTTCAGATAATTATTCCATCATTTATGTGAGCGGAATATTAACCGTAAATCCCAGGACAGCCGTGCTCTCCTGGGCTGCCCCTGACCTGGAGTATGATTCCACCGCTAAAGTCCTGACTGCCTCCGTATCGAACGCGGTAAACGGGGACGTGGTGGAGGTCACGGTGGTTCTGGATGAGGGCTGCGACAACATTAACGTGACAAATGACGGCTTTTCTTATACGGCGGTTGCGTTAAGCGACAGCAATTATGTCCTTCCGGCTGATTCGGGAAGCGGCGCGTATGATGTCATGCCCAGAGAACTGACTGAGGCGGATTTTGAAGCCCTGGAGGATGTGGATTATACAGGCACACAGATCACGCCGGCCATTGTGATTTCTTCCACAAGCCTGGTGACGGCGAATGATTATACGGCTGCCTATGGGGAAAACATTGCAGTGGGAGAGGGCAGCGTTACTCTTACCGGACAGAATAATTTCTATGGTACGGTAACTCTTACCTTCCGGATTCTTGACCGGGTGGCTCCGTCAGGAGCAATCGGCATTGACGTGTATGAATGGAAAAGCTTTTTGAGAAATACCACCTTCGATCTTTTCTTTAACCTGAAACAGACAGTAACCGTCATCGCGTATGACGGAGAATCCGGTGTGGCGAAAACAGAGTATTACCTGGCAGGAGAAGAGGTGACGGATCTGTCCGTATTTTCAACTGTCACATGGACGGAATATATGGGTTCCTTTGAGATCTTCCCGGAGAACCGTTACGTCATTTATGTGAAGATCACGGACAATGCCGGCAACTACACCATCATCAATACGGACGGGGTTGTGCTGGACTCCATCCTGCCGGTCATTGAGGGCCTGACGGACGGCAAAACCTACTGCGCGGAGGTCACCTTTACCGTGACCGATGAGAATTATGACTATACCCTGGTGAACGGGGAGATCATAACGGGGACAGAATACACCCTTCCCGCCGCCAACACCATCTACCAGGTGCAGGCCTTTGACAAGGCAGGAAATGAAAGTGCGGTTTACACGGTGACGGTGAACGACGGCCATGTCTATGAATATATGGTCAATACCGGGGATGGATGGGCAGCGATCACAAGGGAATGCATCCACTGCGGTGTAAACGATACCGTGACTCTGTCAGCACCGGAAAATGGTGTGTATGACGGGACAGAGCATGACGCTGCTTTAAGCTCAGACACCATTGATGTCAGCGGCATCACAGTCAGCTATGAAAAAAACGGCGCCGCGGCGGAGAGCACGGTGGAAGCGGGGGAATACACAGCCTCCTTCCCCTATGGGACAAAGACCGCAGCCGTGACCTATACCGTCAGCCAGGCGCAGGTAACGATCACAGCGGACGCCGCATCAAAAACCTACGGGGAAACGGATCCGGCATTCACCGGCACGGTGACCGGTGTGATATCCGGGGATGACCTGGAGGTTGTCTACAGCCGCGAAAGTGGAGAGGATGCGGGAAACTATCAGATATCGGCTTCTTATACAGAAAGTGCCAATTATTCCGTCACCATAGAGGAAGCTGTCTTTACGATCCGCCCAAAGGCCATCACGGTGACCGCAGACGATCAGACTTCTGTTTACGGAGATCCTGTCAGTGAGCTGACATTCAGCTTTTCCGATGAGGAAAAGGCAAAGCTGGTGGGGGATGATGAACTGGAGGTATCCCTGTCCGTCGCTGCCGCTTCCTCGGAGGGGGCTTCCTGCCCCTCACCGGGGAGCAAAGAGAGCACAGTACCCTCTGCGTCACTTAATTATGATGGGACGGTAATTCCCGGGACTTACACTGGCACCAGGGCGGAGCTGACTATCACCGCAAATGACACTGAAATCACCTACGGGGATGGGCCGGAAGCGGGAGGCGTGACCTACAGCGGCTTTGTATATGATGAGGATGAAAGCGTGCTTTCCGGGACGATCTCTTATGAAACCGATTATACGCAGTACGGGGATGTGGGCACTTATACCATCACACCTGCCGGGCTGACTGCGGACAACTATGTAATCATCTGTGCTTCCGGGACGCTGACAGTGAATCCACTCACTGCGGAGCTTTCCTGGACAGTGGATGACCTGCAGTACGACGGGACGGCCAAAACAGCCGCAGCCTCTGTCGCAAATGCAGCCGCAGACGGAAATAACATAGAGGTTACCGTGGTACTGGCGGACGGCTGCGACAACGTGAATGTGACGGAAGAGGGCTTTTACTATATTGCAGTGAGCATCAACAACAGCAATTATGTGCTGCCCGGGGATCCGGCAAGCCCGGTATATTATATCACCCCGAAGGAGCTGACAAAGCCTGACTTTGATGTGTCCGAAGAGGACAGGGAATATACAGGAACAGCCATTACTCCGGAGGTCTCCCCGACAGAAGGAAGAGACCTGGTGGAAAACAGAGATTACACGGTTGCTTACGGCAGCAATACCGCTGTCGGCACAGGGACAATCACCATCACCGGAAAAGGCAACTATTTCGGCACACTGGAATATGAGTTCCAGATCGTCCAGGCGGACGAGGAGGACACGCCGGATTCGGAGGACACGTCCGATACCGATAAGACCTCTGATCCGGAGGACACCTCTGATGAGGAAGAGACGCCTGAGACCGAAGAACCGGAAACGCAGCCTGACACAACCGGAACTACGGATACCGGTGATGCTTCCACTCCGGGACTGTACTTTGGCTTCATGGCCGCGGCGCTTGGAATCCTGCTGGCGGGAAGCAAAAGGAAGAAGAGAGACCTCTTCTGATAAAAGATAAAAGAGGCATGGAAAACGCTCGGCGGTCGTTTTGACCGCCGGGTTTTTGCTTTATAGGAAAATCTGATTTTTATGATATCCGGTCTGCGGGAAAATCAGGAAAATCTGATTTTTATGGTATCCGGTCTGCGGACATATCCATTTATTTTTGAAGGCATTGTCATCTGAAAAGTATGGATGGATTTCAGATTTGATGGTATGATACAAAAAAGGATCATGGGAGGGCTGTATGAACACAGTGAAACTGCTCTTTGGAACCGGCAATCAGGCAAAGCTATCCGCCATGAGGAGCCGGCTTGAAAAGCTGGGAATAGAAGTGATCGGCTTAAATGATTTAAAAGAAGAGGGATGGAGCATCCCTGAAGTGGCCGAGACAGGCCGGACGCCGCTGGGAAACGCCAGGTTAAAGGCAATGGCTTATTATGAAGCCTTTCGGATGCCGGTTTTTTCCTGCGATTCAGGCTTATACTTTGATCAGGTTCCGGAGCAGGTGCAGCCGGGAGTCCATGTACGCACTGTCCATGGCAGAGCTCTGTCGGATGAGGAGATGCGGGAATATTACGGGGGACTGGTGAAGCAGTACGGAAATCTGACCGCAAGATACAGAAACGCGATTTGCTTTGTCATGGATGAAGACCACATTTATGAAGCCATGGATCCCTCCATGGAGAGTGAGAGGTTTCTGTTGACGGATATTCCCCACAGCGCAGTCAGAATGAAGGGCTTTCCGTTGGACAGCATGTCCATTGATATGAAAACGGGGAAGTATTATTATGATCTGGCGGAGGAGGAGCTGGAGCAGTTTGCGGTGGAGGATGGAGTTCTGCGGTTTTTTGAGAAAATTTTAGTATGAGGAGAACCTGTGCCATGCTTTACACACATTCCTATTCCTCGCCATTGGGGGAGCTTACATTAGCAGCCGACGAGCAGGCGCTGACCGGCCTGTGGTTTGTGGGGCAGAAATATGATGCCGATACCTTACAGGGGGACCATGAAGAGAAATCCCTTCCCATATTCGATCAGACCGCCCAATGGCTGGACATTTATTTCTTCGGGAAGGAACCGGATTTTATGCCGCCGCTTTCCCTGAACGGCAGTCCCTTTCAGACGGCAGTCTGGGAAATACTGAAGGAGATTCCTTATGGCCGGATCAGAACTTATGGAGAGATAGCCGCTGAAATTGCCAGACAGCGCGGAATTCCCAGAATGTCGGCCCAGGCTGTGGGCAGTGCAGTGGGACACAATCCCATTTCCATTCTTGTACCGTGCCATCGGGTGGTGGGCGCGAACGGCAGCCTGACCGGGTATGCCGGGGGAATGGACAGGAAGGCGGAGCTTTTAAAACTGGAAAAGGCTGACATGAGCGGTCTGTTTATTCCGCAAAAAGCTGAACATTTGATGTAAATGTGTTATCATTGTAAAAAGGATTGGACATGAATTTGAGGAGGAACCCGGATGTTTCTGGACAATACATTTTATCTGATGAATAAGAATAGAAAGCTTCTTACCTTTCAGGTGCACAGATCAGAGCTGGGAACACTGAAATTTGAGGAAATCTCCCGTGAGTTCGAGGCTTCTCTGCCCATTGGTTTTACGGATATTCAGTCCTGGATCACGCACCGGCAGGCGCCAAAGCACAGGGCACATATCGAGAAGCTTCTTCGGCTGTGCGGCTGCTATGATCTGGAGGGTTATATTCGGGTGACCTATGCGCTGAATCTGAATGATACGTTCTGGATTCGCCCTGCGGCTTCAGATCTGACGTGGGATCAGGTCTCCCTGTTTCAGAATGATTTTGATGAGACGATCGCCCACCTGGCTTTTGAGGGCGGAATGTATGGAGAAAGCTTTTCGACTACATCTCCTGAATTTGGCACCGGCGGGTCCTTCGCAAAGTGCTGGATCCGCGAAAATGGCCGGATTTATCTGATGAAGCAGGGCTCTGACGGTGCACGCAATGCCGGGCTGGAGCCTTATTCCGAGATGTACGCCAGTGAGGTGGCGGCAGCGTTTTGCCGGACTTATGTGCCATATCAGACGGAAATGTTCCGGGGAAAGCTGGTTTCCCGGTGTCCGCTTTTTACCGATGAAAGCTCCGGGTTTGCGACGATTCATGCTGCGGCCAGGGATATCCGGGATCCGGAGGGGATTCTCTCTTATATGGAAAAATATGGAGCGGATGATGATTTCAGGCGGATGATAGTGCTGGACGCGCTGATCATTAATACAGACCGTCACCGGGGAAATTATGGGATGTTGTTTGACACAGATACTCTTGCAATTACCGGGATGGCTCCGGTGTTTGACCACAATCAGTCGCTGCTTCCCTATGCGGAGGAGGAGGATTTTCGGAATATGGATGTCTATCTGGCGGAGCGCCCTACCAGAATCGGCGAGGATTTCAATGAAATCGCGAATGGTCTGCTGACGCCGGAGCTTCGTTCTGATTTAAAGAACCTGACGGGCTTTCAATTCAGCAGGGATCGGATGTATGGTTTATCCGAAGAGAGGCTTTTGGCGCTGGATCGGCTGGTAAACTCACAGATTGACAGGATCCTGAATCGGAAACGGCTGTATATACGGCAGTATTGATAAAATGGATTTGAATGAGAATCTTATTATGTTTTGTTACTATTCACAGCCGCTTCCCCTCACATGCGCAAAAGCGTCCAGCAGAGCTGTCCGACGCAGCAAAATATACTGCTCATCTTTTTGCTTATGTGGGGGAAGTGACTGATTCACAGTCAACTTGAAATGTATAATCAGTCTCTTACAAGCGAACTTGACGATCCTGATTATACATTTCAAGTCGGCTGTGAATAGTAACTATGTTTTAGAAAATTTTCCATTTTCCTGATGACATTTCAGGGAATTGCCGTTATAATAACAGAAAATAAAATTCCCGTGGGGGAGTAGCATGCGGTCGATACGGTGCTTTGTGAATGCAGGCAGCGGTTGCGGGAGCACATAGCGCGAAGCAATCACTTTCATATATGGTGATATCCGCGTCAGCGGACAGATCCGTTTTGCATGGAGCCGTGTCGGTGCGTAGCAAGTCAACATACTGACCGATTTCAGGTCTGGCTTGTTTTAAATTGCGAGACTCATGTATAGGCTCTGAAAGCTGCAGCAAAAAGGCTGCGGCTTTTGGGGGCTATATTTGGGTCTTTTATTTTTGGTATTTTTTACAAGTCGGAGGAAAGAAAAAATGGATTGGAGCTTTATGTTTTTTGTCAACAGTGTGATGCTGGGCGTGGGCCTGGCCATGGACGCCTTTTCCGTCTCCATGGCGAACGGCTTAAATGAGCCGCAGATGAAGAAGGGCAAGATGTTCGGCATTGCCGGCATGTTCGCCTTCTTCCAGGCGCTGATGCCGATGATCGGCTGGGTCTGTGTACATACCATCGCGCAGTATTTTGCATCCTTTGAGAAGATGATCCCCTGGATCGCGCTGATTTTGCTGGTCTATATCGGCGGTAAGATGCTGGTGGACGGCATCCGCAGCAAGGGGGAGGAGACGCAGGAGGGCTCAAGCCTCGGCTTTGGCACCCTGGTGGTGCAGGGAATTGCCACCTCCATTGATGCTCTTTCGGTGGGCTTTACCATCGCGGATTACAACTGGCTGATGGCGCTTGTGGCGGCGCTGATCATTGCGGCGGTGACCTTTGTCATCTGTATGGTGGGTCTGGAAATCGGGGAGAAGTTCGGTACGAAGCTGTCCAATAAGGCGCAGATCCTGGGCGGCGTGATCTTGATTGCCATTGGGCTGGAGATATTCATTACAGGGGTGATGTAGACATTTGTCTGTCAGACAATAAATAAAGGAAGTCCGGGCATATTTTCCTGTGTGCCCGGACTTTGTAATTTTCATAATCAAAATTGTCGAGGTTGGTGTTGTTTTGGAGAATTTTTGACAATCCTGTGGTTTGATCAGTTGGACTTTCATAGAGGAGACGGGATTTTCAGGGGATCACTCTTTTGTGGTCCCCCCGTTTGCGTATCTGACCGGCAGACATACCAGCGATGGCGCCTGGGCCACATCCTGGGAGAGCACCAGCTCCACGCTGGTCTGGGCGATCTGCTCGATGGGCTGCACAATGGTGGAGCACAGGTACTGTCCCGTGGCGTAGTCCTGCATGCCGTCGAAGCCGATGATCTGCACATCCTCCGGAACCCGGATTCCCAGGTCATGTAAGCTTTGCATGATTCTGACCGCCAGATGGTCGGTTCCGCAGAAAATCCCGTCAAAAGAAAATTTCCCGCCGGACACACATCCCTTCAGATAATCGTCAACGGCGGAATAGGGCGTTCCGTCGGTGAGACAGAGCATATCGTAGGCCAGGTTCAGGGAAACACAGGCGCTGACAAAGCCGTCCCGCCGCTTGGCGGCCTCGTTGGGAAGGGCGGAGCCGATGCTCAGGTGCAGCAGGCGCTGACAGCCCAGCTCGGAGAGCTTTCTGACGGCCATCTGTCCCCCGGCCAGGTTGTCGCTGGCCACGCCGGCCTCTCTGGCCACATCCTTCATGGTGGGGGCGGAATTTTTATTTGTCATGGATGGATGTCCTCCTTCCTTTATGATGCCAGCTGCCGTTTACTGCTGTCATGGCTGCGTTCTTCCCAGCCATTATAGTCTCATTCACGAATTTTGACAGAATATGATTTTTTTCTTGAAGTCTGACTGTATTTTACTATAATTTAGAGAAGAGGAAGCCATTACAAACACATGCCGACATTTTGAAAAGGTTTCTGTTTTGTAGTGAACGGCAGATATTTTGTCGTTCACTATATTAGCATACGGAACGTCCGGCAGGAAATACATCAGGGGAAAGAAGGAAAGGGGCTTATGACTTTAAAGGAACTTGAGATTGGAAAGAGCGCCGTCATTGTAAAGGTCGGCGGAGAGGGAGCACTCAGGCAGCACATTCTGGATATGGGGCTGATCCCCGGGGTAGAAGTGACCATGGTGAAGTTCGCGCCCATGGGGGATCCGCTGGAGCTGCGGGTACACAGCTATGAGCTGACCATCCGGGTGGCGGACGCGGAGAAAATTGAGATAGAGCAGGTGGAGGAAGGACAGGGCCAGGAGGTGCCCCGGGAGGCGGTTTCGCGGCTGAAAAAGGAAGGGAAGCATCCGGGCCTTGGCGAGGGCGGAAAGTATCACGATAAGGCCAACGAAAATTCGCTGCCGGAGGGAACGGTGCTGACCTTTGCTCTGGCGGGCAATCAGAACTGCGGCAAGACCACGCTGTTCAATCAGTTGACCGGCTCCAACCAGCATGTGGGTAATTTCCCGGGGGTCACGGTGGACCGCAAGGACGGGGTGATCCGGGGACATGAGGATACGCTGGTGACGGATCTGCCGGGGATTTATTCCATGTCGCCTTATTCCGGGGAGGAGCTGGTGACCAGGGATTTTGTGCTGAAAGGCCATCCCCACGGCATCATCAATATCGTGGACGCCACCAATATTGAGCGCAATCTTTATCTGACCATGCAGCTGATGGAGCTGGACACGCCCATGGTGCTGGCCCTGAATATGATGGACGAGGTCAGGGAAAACGGCGGCTCCATTCTGATCAATGAGATGGAGGAGATTCTGGGGATTCCGGTGGTGCCCATTTCCGCGGCCAAAAACGAGGGCATTGATGAGCTGGTGTCTCACCTGATTCATGTGGCAAAATATCAGGAGCGGCCCAAACGGCAGGACTTCTGTGACAAGAATGACCACGGCGGCGCGGTTCACCGGGCGCTGCATGGCATTATGCATCTGATTGAGGATCACGCCCAGGAGGCGGGCATTCCCCTTCGCTTCGCGGCCACCAAGGTGGCGGAGGGGGATCAGCTGATACTGGATCAGCTGAATCTGACGGAAAATGAGAAGGAAATGGTGGAGCACATCCTGGTGCAGATGGAGCAGGAGCGGGGACTTGACAGAAACGCCGCCATCGCGGATATGCGTTTTTCCTTCATTCAGAAGCTTTGCGCTCAGACGGTCCGCAAGCCAAAAGAGAGCAGGGAGCGGCAGCGCAGTGAAAAAATCGACCGGATTCTCACCGGCAAATATACGGCCATTCCCTGCTTTGTGGGAATCATGCTGCTGGTGTTTTTCCTGACTTTCAATGTCATCGGGGCTTTTTTGCAGGAGCTGCTGGAGACGGGCATTGACGCCCTTTCCGGGGTGGTGGAGAATGCCCTGGCGGCGGCCAATGCGCACCCGGTTCTGCGGTCGTTGATCAACGATGGAATTTTTGCCGGTGTGGGCAGCGTCTTAAGCTTTCTGCCCATCATCGTGTGCCTGTTCTTTTTCCTCTCGCTTCTGGAGGACAGCGGCTATATCGCCAGAGTGGCCTTTTTCATGGACAGTCTGCTGCGAAAGATCGGCCTCTCCGGACGCAGCATTGTGCCCATGCTGATCGGCTTTGGCTGCACGGTTCCGGCAGTGATGGCCACCCGGACCCTGCCCAGTGAGCGGGATCGGCGGATGACCATATTGCTGACGCCTTTCATGAGCTGCACCGCAAAGCTGCCCATCTATATGTTTTTTGTGAATATTTTCTTCCCAAAATACAGCGGGTTCATTGTGGCCGGCCTGTATTTCCTGGGAATAGCGGTGGGGATTCTGGTGGCCTTTCTGTTCAAGAAAACCCTGTTTCAGGGGGAGGCGGTGCCCTTCGTGCTGGAGCTGCCCAACTATCGGCTGCCCTCCGCCAGAAATGTGCTGCAGCTTCTGTGGGAAAAAGCGAAGGATTTCCTGCATCGTGCCTTCACAATCATCCTTTTGGCCACCATTGTGATCTGGTTCCTGCAAACCTTTGACCTGAAGCTGAATGTGGTGACAGATTCCCAGAACAGCATCCTGGCTGTTGTGGCGGGACTTCTGGCGCCCCTCTTCAAGCCTCTGGGGCTGGGCGACTGGCGCATCTGCACTTCCCTGATCAGCGGATTCATGCATACTATGTGACTAATACGGCGATATCATTCGAATATGATGTTCCGGGCCTCGCGGATTTTCAGAAACGTATGAAGGCTGTAATGGCAAATTATCCCTATCTTGTCATAGAAAAAGACCACATCATCCAGGGATATGCGTATGCGGCTCCTTTCCATGAGCGGGCCGCATACAGCAGGTGCAGCGAGCTGTCCATATATCTGGCTCCTGAGTCGAGAAAATGCGGTTATGGCAGGAAGCTCTATGACGAACTGGAGAAGCGGATCAGGGAAAAGGGTATCCTTAATCTATATGCCTGTATCGCGTATACGCAAAAAGAGGACGAATACCTGGACAATAACAGCGCAGAGTTTCATGCACATATGGGATTTGAACGGGTCGGTTATTTTCATCAATGCGGGTATAAGTTTGGCCGCTGGTACGATATGGTATGGATGGAAAAGATCATAGGTGAGCATTGCAAAGGGGGAAATTTATCATATGAAACTGAAAATTGCATTGCTTCTGCTCCTTCCGGGAAAGACTGTGAAGGAGCAGTTTATGATTGGAAAGAAAGCCTGTGAGCAGGCAAAGGCAATGGATGCGCATATCGCGTTATTCCCGGAAATGTGGAGCAGCGGATATTACATCCCACAGGATGAGGACACTGTGAATGAGTTGTCTGTTTCTGCCAAATTCTATGTAGAATAATCATACCCCACAACGATGAACACAGTGCATTATCGTTGTGGGGTATGTGCGTTTACCGTTACATTGTATTAAAATCAGCAGGGCAAGAAAAGGCAAAGAAATAAAGTTTTTGGAGAGGTATTGTATGAGAAGCTTTTTGCCCAAAAGAAATGAAATAAAATGGCTTTTCTTTGATGTCGGCTCCACTCTTGTGGACGAAAGCAGGGTTTATGAAGAACGGATGAAAAAGACTGCACAAATAGCAAAGGTGCCGTATGAATATGTCTATGAAACCGCTATAGCGTTCTATCGGGAGAATAAAAAAGGTGATTTGGAGACTAGTATAACATAAAATAAATAACTGGCCAAATAATGGCTTTTGTGCTATA
>JAJPYH010000035.1 GCA_021205045.1 Lachnospiraceae bacterium
TATAATTTTTATCTCTGTGTTCTGAGCATCGCCACCTGCCTGATTACATATTACTGTTCTGTGAAAATATTCCAAAGGACGAAACCGGCGTTAATCTGTACGGCTTTGTACACGCTCAGCGCGGTGCGCCTGACCAATATTCTGACCAGGGCAGCCCTGGGAGAGGTGGCGGCGCAGACTTTTCTGCCCTTATTGATTCTTGGCTTTTATGAAATCTATTCGGCTCTCAGGGGGGGGGAGAAGATTCCTCTCAGAAAATACTGGCCGATTATCGTTGGGATGACGGGAATTCTGACCTCCCATACGCTGACCACGGAGATGAGCGCCATGGTCATTCTGGCTGTGTGCCTGATTTTCATCAGAAAAACACTGGAGAGACAGAGGCTGCTGGCCCTGGTCAGAGCCGCATTGCTTTCCCTTCTGGTCAACCTGTCTACCCTGGTGCCCATGCTGGATTCCATGAGGATGGATATGAATATCAATCATGTGGTCAGTCAGATTCAGATGACAGGGGCTTACCTGATCCAGATTTTCAATTCCGTAGTCAATAATTATCAGGAGTATCAGGCCACGGATACGGCCTCCGGTGAGCTGTCTCTTTCCATCGGATTTTCACTCACTCTGGGGCTGGTATTTTATGTCGTGTATCTGGTAAAGCAGAAAAGGGAAAAAGACAGGGATGAACGGATCCGTGCCTTTGCTTCCCTTTGCTTCGGCCTGTGCGCGGCGGCAATTTTCCTCTCGACAACCTATATGTTTTACGACTATCTGGATTTTCTGCCGGATTCTTTGTATTCCATTCTGACTGTGTACCAGTATCCCTGGAGGTGGCTGTCCTTTGCCGCTCTCTTCGGAGCCTTTGGCACTGCCGCTATTGCGGACAGCGCGGAGCTGAAATCTGTCTTTCAGGGAGTTTCAGTGACTTTGCTTCTGTGTGCGGCGCTGGTGATCAATGCGGGACAGATTTATGCGGACCAGCTGAGAACCTCTGAGCTGACCAGATGGTCCAACAATCTGAACGATTATTATTACATGGTGGGTTCCTCGGGGGAATATCTGCTGTACGGGACAGATGTGTCTCAGATTCTGTCCCGGGAGCCGGATTTTTACGGGGACGGCCTGACGGTGGCCGACTATGCATGTGAGGACGGGGAGGCGCTTCTTTGGGTGGATAATGCGTCTGATGGGACGGCTCTGATTGATCTGCCTCTCTTTTGCTATGACAATTATATCGCTTATGACACGCAGACCGGGGAGAGCATCAGTATTACCACCGGTGAAAATAACCGGATCCGGCTGAATGTGCCCGCGGGCTACACGGGCACCATCAGGGTGGAATATCATTTCAGAAAGCTGTGGCTGTTGGCCATCGGGGTATCCGCAGCGGTGACGGTGCTGTTGCTTTTATACGCTGGTTTTGGAGAAAAGAGACTTTCCGGAAAGAAAACAACGGGAGAGAAAATCACAAACGGAGAAGATCGGGGGGAGACCAGTCAGGAAGAGAAAACCGCAAACGGGGAAATTCCCGCAAAGAAAACGGCGAAAGATCAAGTATTAGCAAAAGAAACAGCGGAGGGCAGGGCACAATGAAAAATGTCTGGAAAAAGCTTTTGGAACTGGCAGGGCAGCTTCCTGTGTTCAGAGTGGTCTTTGCCCTTGAAATGGTGATTCTTCTCCTGCTGGGAGCCAATTGTCTTCGGCCGTCCGGCCATTACCTCTTTAACGCGGGGGAGCTGCTGTACAGCCTGGGCGATGAGGTGGAGTATGTGGAGAATGAGGAAAGCGGGGCATATACCGTTTATCTTGATGAAAATATTGCGGAAACCACAATCGCTTATACGGATGATTTCAGACTCTGGCCCGGGGCTTATCGGATTACAGTAAATTATTCGTCCCAGGTCAATTATGAGGAGGGCGCCGGCTTTTCCAACGGCAACGGATATCTGTATCTGAACAGCGGACAGAATGATACCTATTTCCGGTTCAATAAGGTATTTCTGAGAAACGGCCTGGAAAGTGCGGAGCAGACCCTGCAGGTTTACGCGCCGGGGCCTGTCAGCGACCTGAACCTGAGCGTGACCTTTTTCGGCCTGGGGAGTCTGACGGTTTCTTCCGTTGAGGTGACGGAGATCAATGCATATCGGTATCTGGTGTTTCTGGGGATAATGCTGATCTTCGGGCTGATGGACTGGGCCGGGTATCAGCTTTTTGCAAATCCGGATTTTTACAGGGAGAAGGAGTTGGGCATCCTGATTGGAGTCTGCGCGGCAGCAGCCCTGCCCTTTATCGCCGACTGGGTCTTTTTGGGGGAAAATACGGGGGAATATGCCTACAAAATTGTGCTGCTGACTCAAGA
Source organism: Lachnospiraceae bacterium (assembly GCA_021205045.1). Taxonomy (GTDB): domain Bacteria; phylum Bacillota; class Clostridia; order Lachnospirales; family Lachnospiraceae; genus RGIG6307. The sequence continues at coordinate 2,357 of JAJPYH010000035.1, forward strand.
GCTGTCCAATGGAAATGTATTTCCGGCCATTTATTCGGCGGCACTCAACGGGTACGGGTATGCCTCGCCGCTGTTTTCCGGGCAGCTGTTCTGGTATTTTCCGGCCATTTTGTACAACTGCGGCTTTTCCCTGACATTTGTTTATAATTTTTATCTGATTGTGCTGTCTGTGGTGACCTGCCTGCTGACATACTGGTGCGGAATGCAGATCTTTCATAAGAGCAATCCGGCGCTGCTGGCAGCGGCAATGTACACCTTAAGCGCCGTCAGACTGACCAATCTGCTGACCAGGGCGGATCTGGACATTGTCACCGCCCAGGCCTTCCTGCCGCTGGTGCTGCTGGGCTTTTACCGCCTGTATTCCGCCTCCAGAGGGAAAAAGATCGGAGTGAGAGACTACTGGCCGGCAGCTGTGGGTCTGACCGCCGTGATCGCTGCCAACAGGATGACTGCCCTTATGGCGGGAATGCTGATTTTGATATTCTGTCTGGCTCTGATCAGAAGGACTCTGGAAAGAAACAGGCTTGCCGCTCTTGTGAAAACCGCGGGGCTGACCCTTCTGATGAGTCTGGCGGTCTGGCTGCCGGTCCTTACCCTGGCGGACATGGATTTATATCAGGATCACTTTTCGTACACCATTCAGTCCAGCGGGGCTTATCTGGTGCAGCTGTTTAACGCCATCGTCAATAATTATCAGGCCTCGGACGTGACCGGGTCTGCTTCCAATGAGCTTTCGCTGTCCACTGGTTTTTCCGTGACTCTGGGGCTTGTGCTTTTTGTGGTGTACCTTTTCAAAATCAGGCAGGATGGATCTGAGAATGGGGAAAATAAAGGCTTTGCCAAAGCCTGCTGGGTACTGTCGGTGGTGTCGCTCTTTTTGTCCACGGTGTATATGGCGTACGATTCCCTGGACTTTCTCCCGGGTCGGGTTTATACATTGCTGACCTCATATCAGTATCCCTGGAGATGGCTTTCCTTCGCTGTTTTATTCGGGGTCTTCTGTACAGCGGCGGTGGCCTTCAGTGAGGAGCTGAGGGAAGTACTGTTTGGAGTGTCTCCCTGCGTGCTTCTGTGCGTGGCCCTGACCCTGAATACAGGCCAGATTTACGCGGACCAGCTGAGAACCTCGGAGGCCTCAGACCTGACCGGCAATCTGGAAGCCAACTACGGACAGATCGGGGAGGGAGAGTATCTGCTTTATCCGACGGATATCTCTTCTCTGGTGTACAGTGATTTATACTATGATGAGACGAAAGGCTCTGTCAGGGATTATCATTATGAAAATAACCGCTGGCTGCTTTGGGCGGATAACAGCTCTCAGGAAGAGCTTACGGTGGATATTCCGGTGTTTCATTATGACAATTATGCGGCGTATGATACAGAAACAGGAGAGCGCATTGAAATCGCAACGGGGGAAAATCAGCGAATCCGGCTGACTATTCCGGCGGGCTACTCCGGCACCATTGCGGTGAAATACCAGATTCCGCTTTTGTGGAAACTGGCGGCGGCAGTATCTGTGGTTACGGATATCTTCCTGGCGATATTTTTACTGTCCGGGAAGAAAACCGCAAAGATGGGAAAGCTGCGGGGCAAGTGAAAAGAGGAGAAAAGGTGAAAAGTCGCTCTGAAAAGCTGAATTTTATATGGAAACAGAATCCGGCGCTTCGGGTTCTTCTGATGATCGAGCTGGCGGTGATCGTCTTTTTGCTGGCCCAGTGCTTTCGCAGCCGCTGTGATTACTCCTTCGGACCGGAGAATTTTGCAGTTTCCGGCGAACTGGTGACCGAGGTGGTGGAAGAGGGGGAGCTGGTCGGATACCGGGCGCAGAGCGACGGGGAGGTGAGTGAGACTCAGGTTCTGTCTGTGAATGATTTTACCCTGTATCCTGGCTCCTACCGGGTGACGGTGAATTATCATTCTCAGGTCAATTATCTGGAGGGCTCCAGTATTGCCTCCGGCGTGAGTTATTTTGCCATCACCAGCGAAAGTCATGACTTTGATCTTACTTTCAATCAGTTCCTTCTCAGGGACGCGCTGGAGAGTATGGATCAGACGCTGCAGCTTTCCTCCATGGGCAGAGTGGACGACTTTGCCATTTCCGTGACCTTCTGCGGCTGCGGGGAGGTTACGATCTATTCGGTGGAAATAGAAGAAATCGTGGTCTATCGCTATGTGAGGCTGCTGGGAGCGCTGCTGCTCTTTGCAGTGTTTGATCTGATCGTGTATCTGGTCTTTATGGATCAAAAATATGCGTACAAAAAGGAACTGGGGCTTCTGACGCTGATCTGTCTGGCGGGGGTACTGCCTTTTATTGCCAATTACGCTTATCATGGTCACGATACCACCTATCATGCTCAGCGGATTCTCTATCTGGCGGAGGAGATCTCTCACGGAAATTATTTTCCGGCGATTTTTTCTTCGGCGCTGAATGATTATGGGCACGCGGTTCCCCTGTTTTACTGTCAGTTCTTTTTGTATTTGCCTGCCATTCTGTTCAACTGCGGGTGCTCGCTGACCTTTGTATACAATCTGTATATGAGTCTGATCACGGTGGCTGCCTGCCTGATCATGTATTATTGCTGTCTGAAGATTTTCCGGAAGAGCAGCACCGCTCTGCTGGGAGCCGCGCTGTATACTCTGAGCGCGGTCCGGCTGACCAATCTGCTCACCCGCGCCGCCTTTGGGGAGTTCACGGCCCAGACCTGGCTGCCGCTGGTGGTGCTGGGCTTTTATCAGATTTATTCCGCCCCCAAGGGGGAAAAGATCACGCTGAAAAGATACTGGCCGGTGGTGGTGGGTCTGTCCTGCATCGTGGTTTCCCACGCCCTGACCACCCTGATGAGCGCCATTGTGATCTGCCTGTTCTGTGTGGCGGCAGCCAGAAAGACGCTGGAGCCGAAGCGTTTCCTGGGTCTGGCCAGGGCCGCCGTTCTGACGGTGCTGGTGAGCATGGCCTACCTGGTGCCGATGGTGGATTTCATGGGCATGGATCTGTTGATGAATCACCGCAAGGATCAGATACAGAATCAGGGTACCTGGCTGCTGCAGGTGTTCAACCCTATCGTCAACAATTATCAGGAGCTGTCCAAGGTGGATACGCCCGGTTCAGAGCTGTCTTTGTCCCTTGGCTTTCCTGTAGTGCTGGGGCTGGTATTGTTTCTTGTGCTGCTGATCAGGCGCTCCGCCCGGAAAAAGGAAGAGCGGGAGAGCATCACCTTCCCGGCCGTCTGCTTTGCCATTTCCCTGATCACCGCAGGCCTGTCCACCACCTACATGTTTTATGATTATATGTATGACCTGCCAGACAGCCTGTATTCTTTGTTTGCCGCCTACGAGTTCCCCTGGCGGTGGCTCAACTACGCCTCTCTGTTTGGCGTTTTCTGTACCACCGCAGTGGCTGACAGAAAGGAAATGGAGGGGGTCTTTGGGCGGGTGCCTGTGGCACTGGTGCTGGTCGCGGTGCTGACGCTGAACACCGGACAGATTTATTCGGATCATTTGAGAACCTCCACGCTGGAGCAGTTTGATAATAACGAATATGTCAATTACGAGGATCAGATGGGCAGCGAGGGAGAGTTTCTGCTCTACCAGTCGGCAGTTATCGGTGCCGGATATTACCGGGATCTGCTCTATGACGAGACGTTGCTTTTGGTAGAAAATTATGAATACGGGAACCATTCCCGTTTCCTGGAGGTGGAAAACCTCTCCGATGAGGAGGCCACGGTGGATGTGCCCATGTGGAATTATGACAATTATGTGGCCTGTGACACGCAGACCGGGCAGCAGATTGAGATTACCACGGGGTATAATAACCGGATTGAGCTGATCATTCCGGCGGGCTATTCCGGCACCATTGAGATCAGCTATCAGCTGCCGCTTGCGTGGAAGGCGGCGATCTGGGGGTCTGTGCTGACGGATATCTGCGTCATCGGGTACGCAGTTTTGGGCGGAATTTCCCGGAGGAAAACTCACGAAAAGGCAATTGTCAGAAAAGAAGAGTATGTATAAAGTCTGGAAAGCATTTTGGAAAAATAGAAAACAGAACAGAATATTTGCAGGATTGGTACTCTTTCAGACCCTGGTGCTATTGATCATGGCTGCGTCCTGTCTGCGCGGCGGCGCTTTTCTGTCCTTTTCTCCGGAGGATCTGCGGGTGGAAAGCGCTCTGGTGACCGAAGTCACTGCTGAGGAGGGGCTGACAGGATATCAGGCCGCAAGTGAGGCGAGCATGGAGGAGACAGTGATCCTGTCCACAGATTCCTTTTCTCTTGCGCCCGGTGCCTACCGGGTCAGGATCAGCTATCAGTCTCAGGTAAATTATCAGGAGGGCGCCAGCATTGCCGCCGGTATGAGCTACCTGAATCTGGACAGTGCGAGTCACCAGTCGGCATTTGATTTCAGTCCCCTTCTGCTCAGGGACGGTACCAATGTGATGGAGCAGACGGTACAGATCCATTCTCTGAGAAAGCTGGAGGATCTGGAGCTGTCCGTCAGCTTTTACGGCCTGGGAGAGGTGACGGTATATTCCATCGAGGTTGAGGAAATTACGGCTAACCGCATGGTGCGGCTGCTGGGGGCATTGCTTTTGTTTGTTCTGGCGGACGGGATTGTTACCTGTCTGTTTTTCAGCGATCATTTTAAAAAGAAAAAGGAGCTGTGCATTCTGACGCTGATCTGTCTGGCCGGGGTACTGCCCTTTTGTACAGGCCAGGCCATTTACGGCCATGACACTACCTTCCATGTGCAGCGGATTGCCTGGCTGGCGCAGGAGCTTGCCAATGGAAATTGTTTTCCGGCCATCTATTCCGGCGCGCTGAACGGCTTTGGCTACGCTGCGCCCTTATTTTACTGCCCCTTATTTTTGTATGTGCCCGCCATACTGTACAACTGCGGCTGTTCCCTGACCTTTGTGTACAACTTTTACCTGGGCGGCATGACGGCGGCAACCTGCCTGATCACATATTACTGCGCCCTGAATATATGTAAAAAAAGCAGTTCCGCGCTTCTGGCCGCCGCGCTCTACACCTTCAGCGCGGTTCGCCTGACCAATGTCTTCACCCGGGCCGCGTTCGGGGAGCTGACGGCGCAGACCTTCCTGCCTCTGGTGGTACTGGGCTTTTACCGGATTTATTCCGCCCCGAAGGGAGAAAAGATCACAGTGAAGCAATACTGGCCCATCATTGCGGGGCTGACCGGGGTGGTGGCCTCCCATGCCCTGACCACGGTGATGAGCGCCATGATGATTCTGGTGGCCTGCCTGGTGCTGGTGAAAAAGACTCTGGAGCCCAGGAGGTTTCTGGCCCTGGCCAGAGCGGCGTTACTGACCTTTTGCACCTCGGCGGCCATTCTGGTGCCCATGCTGGACTCCCTGCAGATGGATCTGGAGACCGGTCAGACAGTGGAAAAAATACAGTCCCACGGCACTTACCTGCTGCAGCTGTTCAATGTCATCGTCAATAACTATCAGGGAGATTCCATGGAGAGAACCGCCTCCGGGGATTTGTCTCTTTCCATTGGGTTTTCTCTGACGCTGGGACTTGTTTTTTTCCTGATTTATCTGGTGAGGCGCAGTTCGCAGGTACACGGAGATTCTCAGATACAGGGGAAACTGCAGGCACAGGGCGGCGCTCAGGTACACGGTGATTCTCAGGCGCAGCATCACTCTCAGGCAGAGAGTAATCTTCAGACTACGGACGAGCGACAGAGGGCAGGATTGATGTGTGCCTGCTGGGGACTGGCTGCTTTTTCCATTTTCCTGTCCAGTATTTACATGTTCTATGATTTTCTGGACTTTCTGCCACAGCCGCTTTATTCAGTGCTGACCATCTATCAGTTTCCATGGCGGTGGCTGGTCTTCGCGGTGCTCTTTGGCACCTTCGGTACGGCGACGGTGTGCGAGAGAGAAGAGCTGACCGCCCTGTTTCAGGGTGTTCCCGCAGTACTTCTGATTGCAGCGGCGCTGGTGATGAATACGGGACAGATTTATGCGGATCAGCTGCGAAGCTCTGAAATGGGAACCTTTGCCAATGATGTGTACGCATATTTTAATGAGATCGGCGAAGGGGAATATCTGCTGAACGGTTCAGACTTAAGCGGGGCCTATTATAGTGAATTGAAATACGATGAGGAGACTCTGACTGTCGGCGATTACCGGTATGAGGACAACAGCTGGAAGCTTCTGGCGGAGAATACATCCGGGGAGGACGCTGTGGTGGATATTCCGGTGTTTCATTATGATAATTATGCGGCCTTTGACGCGGATACGGGAGAGGTGATCGAGATCACCACAGGGGAAAATAATCGCATCCGGCTGATGGTGGCGGCGGGTTACTCCGGAACCATTGTGGTGAAGTATGTGGTGCCTCTGTTGTGGAGGCTGGCGATTGCCTGGTCAATGGGGACGGATCTGCTGCTGATTGGGTATGCGGTGCTGCGCAGGATGAAAACTGTTTCTTAAGATTTCTTTAATATAATTGACATCCGGATCATAAGATGATATAAGTGTATTAACAAGCTTAATACACTTATTTTATTGGCATAAATGTACGAGGTTTTGGGCAACTGGCAGCCGGAATCAGGGGATGCCCTGTGACGTGCCTGCCGGGGAAAAGGGAAAATGGAGGAAACTCTATGATTTTATTGGATTACCGGGACAAACGGCCCATCTATGAACAGGTGGTGGAGAAGCTGGAGCGGCTGATCGTGGGCGGCGGTCTGAAAGCCAACACGAAGATGCCTTCCGTGCGGGCGCTGGCGCTGGAGCTGGCGGTCAACCCCAATACCATCCAGCGGGCCTATGCTCAGCTGGAGCAGGAGGGATATCTGTATACGGTCAGCGGCCGGGGCAGCTTTGTGGCCCATGAGAGCGAGTGGCGGGGCGCCAAGGAGGCGGAGCTTGTCAAAAATCTGCAGGCAGCAGTCCATGAGGCCAAAGAGGCCGGCATGGAAAGAGAGCGGCTGGAGGCAATTATAGCACAGGCCTATGGCCCGAAGCCGGGAGAGGCGGGCAGAATCGGAGACAGTACAGAAAGTGCGGGGCCGGATTCTGTGAAAGCCGGGGAGCAAAAGGCAGTTTCCGGAGACAGTGAGGAGGAAAACACAGATGATTGAAGTAAAAGGCTTAAATAAAAGCTTTGGCGATGTCAAAGCGGTGGACGGCATCGACGCTGTCATCACGGAGAGCCATGTTTTCGGCCTGATCGGCACCAACGGTGCGGGCAAGTCCACTTTTCTGCGCCTGATCAGCGGGGTGCTCAGGCCCGACAGCGGCAGTATCCTGGTGGATGGGGAGCCGGTGTATGATGCTCCGGCAGTGAAGCAGAAGATTTTTTACATTTCAGATGATCAGTATTTCTTTAAGAGCGGCACGCCGAAGGATATGCTGCGCCTGTACCAGACCTTTTATCCGCAGTTTGACGACAAAAGGGCGCTGGATCTGATGGAAAAGTTCGGCCTGGACAAAAACCGCAAGGTCAATACCTTTTCCAAGGGCATGAAAAAGCAGCTCTCCGTGATCTGCGGAGTCTGCGCCAATACCAGGTATCTGCTCTGCGACGAGACCTTTGACGGTCTGGACCCGGTCATGCGTCAGGCGGTGAAGGCCATTTTCATTCAGGAGATCGAGGAGAGGGGAATGACGCCCATCATTGCCTCCCATAATCTGCGGGAGCTGGAGGATATCTGCGAGTATGTGGGGCTGCTGCATCGGGGCGGTATTCTGCTGGAAAAGGACATGGACGAGATGAAGATGAATATCCATAAGGTTCAGTGCGTGCTGCGCCGCCCGGAGGATATGGACAAAATCAGGGAGCACTTTGAAGTGATCAGAGAGGATGTGAGGGGGAGTCTGAGGACCATCACCCTGCGCGGGGAGAGGGAGAAAATCGAGACGGCCTTCAGCTGCCTGGAGCCCATGTTCTATGAGCTTTTGCCCCTCTCTCTGGAGGAGATTTTCATCAGCGAAACGGAGGTAAAGGGATATGACGTCAAGACACTTCTTTTTTAAATATATGATAGAAGACCTGCGCCACCGGGTCTGGATGGCGGCGCTGTCCATGCTGGGGAGCTTCCTTAGTATGCCGGTGGCCTTTTTGCTGGTGCAGAACAGCTATCAGTCCGCCTACAATAATTATCTGGTGGCGGGAAGGCAGGCGAGGGCGCTGGAATACCTGCAGGAAGAACTGATCGATACCTTCAGCACCTATGGCTGCGTATCCTGCGGTTTTATCGCCGTAGTGGGAGCTGTCATCGTGGGTCTGTTCGGCTTTCGGTATTTATTCCGCAGGGATATGGTGGACACCTGGCATTCCCTGCCGGTGAAGAGGAGCACCCTGTTCTGGGTCAATTACCTCAACGGTTTCCTGATCTGGTTTGTGCCCTTTGTGATCAATCTGCTGATCACCCTGGCCATTGCCTCCGGGGATATGGTCAGATCAGGCATTCCGGGGACGCTGCTTGGCTGTGTGCTGACCACCGTGTTTGTGGTGACGGTATCCTTCCTGACGGTTTACAATCTGGTGTTATTGGGTGTTATGCTCTCCGGCAATGTGCTCAATGCCATGGTGAGCAGCGGTTTCGTGGGGCTGGTTGCGGCTGTGGCTTATCTGATCGACTGGATGGGGCTGGCAGTCTATATGGATACCTTTTACAGTATGCCGGTGGATTTTGATGAGAGCGCACTGTGGCTGTCCCCGGTGATTTCCTCCGTGTGGATTCTGGGGCTTCGGCATAATGTCACAATTATGACAGGAGAGTTTCTGGGCAAATGTCTGATCGTGCTTCTGACTGCCGTCCTGATGCTGGCTGCTTCCTTTGCAGTGTATCAGAAGAGACCCAGCGAGGCGGCTGGCGGCGGCGTTTATTTTAAAGGCCTGTCCGCTGTGATGCGCTTTGTAACTGCGGTGGCCGCGGGCTTTGGAGGCTGGATGTTTTTTGCTGCGGTATCGGGAAACGCGGAGGCGGGTGATTCTCCTGCCTGGGGAATCTTCGGCGGGATTTTAGTTAGTTTTCTGGCATACGGTGTGCTGGACATTGTGTTTTCCATGGGTTTCAAGGCCTTTCTGAGCCACAAAAAGGCCATGATCGGAGCGGTGGTCTGCTCCGTCCTTCTGGGGCTTTCCTTCAGTCAGGACTGGTATGGCTATGACACTTATCTGCCCTCAGAGGCCAGGATTGAGGAGGCGGGGATTTATCTGGGCTACTACTACTCCGGCGGCAATGTACTGGACAGGATGCATTACACGGACAGCGGAGATATTTACGCGCTTTTAAGCAATGCCGCCGAAAATGCGCGGGATCAGGTCTATGACGGGGATGCCCAGGGTGTGACCATGCGCATCACCCTGAAAAACGGGAGAACCTATTACAGATATTATATCCTGGATTCTGCCTGCCGGGAGAGTCTGGTCAATGTCATGGAGAGCGACACTTATGTGGAGTCTGTCTACGGGATTACTGACAGCATGGCGGAGACGATATCCTATCTGTGGCTGAGCCGGGGATATGAGAGCACTTATATCCGGGAAAGTGATGACATTGACGACACAAGAACACGGATTGCGGAGGCTCTACGGAAGGATATTGAGGAATACGGAATCCAGGCTCTTTACAGCGAGGATACCGTTTACTGTACCATCAATTTTTCGGGATATGACAGGGAGGATGAAAGATATGCCTCCAGGAGCTTCAATATCACCGATCAGTGGGTCAATACCATCCAGGTGCTGAAAGACCTGGGCTATGGAAGTTATGCGGAGCCTCTGAGCGCGGAAAATGTGGAATATCTCTCTTTTTACTATACAATAGACGAGGAAGATTTTGAGAATACGGAGGATATTCTTCTGGTCCTGGGTGAGTACTTTGGAGTGGACATGACGGGGGAAAGCCTGGAGCTTGACAGTGAGGAATACGCGGAGCTTTCCAGTAAGCTGAATGAGAAGGGGTATGTGACCCTTGAACTTTTTGCCACCGACAAAGAGGAGATTGAAGAGATTCTGGCGCTCTGCGACTACAATGAGAAGAGTTATGGCAGCGGTCTGGGAGGCCTGTTCAATGAGAACTGGGGCATTTCCATTTACGCGCAGGTTGGCGACAGTGTCACGGATTCTTCAGAAAACAGCGGGGACAGCACGGTTTATTCGCCAACCGGTGAAATGACTACGGTTTCTGAGCAAAGTACAGCGACGGAAATTACTGCGACCGAATCGGCGGCTTATGGACAGAGCGCTGATGATGAACATGAGGTTTTGCTTACGCTCAGGAGCGGAACTCTGCCAAAGAAGTATCTTCTGCGGATGGCGGAGTCGGTGAAGGCGGACTGATTTTCATAATTTTTACATTTCTCTAACAAATGCCCGTTATACTTGCTTTCAGAGTTTGTGTTTTCATAATACATTCAAAAGATACTATTACATCGAATAATAATTAACTGGCTATACCTTCATTTGATTTTATGCC
>JAJPYH010000230.1 GCA_021205045.1 Lachnospiraceae bacterium
GTGAGTTTGGTGTAACAACCAGGGAACTCCTTAAATTAGCCGACTGGCTCAAGGACAGTGCGCTGACAGTGTTAACGGTCCCGATCGGTTGGAACCGGGAATGAATGAATACAAACAACATCTTTCCCAGGACGAACGCAGCCATCGTGGACAAAAGTGCGGCGAACACCTTCGCACAGACATAAACACTATGGCTTACCCACGACTGCGTCTATGATGTTGGTATCGGTTATCTCCTCCGTATATGTATTTGGAAGGTCCTGCGTCTGCATTGCGACAAAAGCAGAACTACTTTCCGCCTGTGAAGTATCAGCTCCATCCACCAATGAAGAATCTGATATATTCTCTCCTTCATTTTCCTGCAATATACTGTTCTTTGACTGTTCATTCGTTGGCAATGCCACAATACCTGTTGCAAACAATACGATACAAACCAGAATTATCGTCAGGAGTCCGTAATACAATATTTTTTTCATTGCCATTCTCCATCACATTACTATTAGGTAAGAGGGTTAAATAATAGTATTTACGGTGTCCAACGTCCAGTTACATAAAACAGAGAAGACGTAACCTGCCATTCCGGATCACCGCCACCCAAATGGTATATATCCCCAGCCACTCCGGTTATGTAATATGCTCCGGTTTTCCTGACGTTGACTTCACTTGAAGCAATTCCGATATCAACAACACACTGCTGGCCACTACTGTCATATACTGTTACCCAGACTGCTCCTGATCCACTAATTGATGTTGGCGTAACATAAGCAGTCTGTTCATTGTCATCTTTCTTAGCATATGAATAATTAAGGCTATATTGTTCCGGATAAATCTCAAATGAGAAAGTATTCGTATATGCCAGTACCTTTGGCCCACCATATACCAAACAAGCTAACATAGCCGCAATTATAAATCGCTTGAAAGAGGCACGGACTTTGGCTGATCGTGGACAACACCTTCCTGTCTCCATATTTTCAGAAGCCGCTGACTCTGGGTGCGGACATTGTGGTTCATAGCGGCACAAAATTTCTGGGCGGACACAACGACACACTGGCCGGTTTTCTGGTGACAAATTCATTGGAGTTGTCCGAGCAGCTTCGGTTTATCATCAAGACCGTCGGTTCCGGGCTGGCTCCTTTTGACAGCTGGCTGATTCTGCGGGGAATCAAGACCCTCCCCATTCGTATGGAGCGGGCCCAGGAGAATGCACAGGCCATTGCGGCCTTCCTGCAGGGGGAGAGCCGGGTGCGGAAAGTCTATTATCCGGGAATTCCCGGTACGCAGGCGCATGAGATCTGTAAACGGCAGGCCAGCGGCTTTGGCAGTATGATTACTTTTGAAGTGGAGAGCGTCAGGCTGGCGCACCACATTTTGAAGAGTACCAGGCTGATTCCCTTCGCGGAGAGTCTGGGAGGAGTGGAAACGCTGCTGACCTATCCCACGACACAGACGCATGCCGATGTGCCGGTGGAGGTACAGCGAAAAAACGGTATTACAGACTGTTTGCTGCGTATGTCCGTGGGGATCGAGACAAAAGAGGATCTGATTGAGGATCTGAAGCAGGCGATGGATTCCTTTGGATAGAGCAGTTTGCCCCCGGGAGCGCCAGGGCAGGAACCGGCGCAGTTAAAACGAGTCGTGAATTGTTAGGAGGTAATGAGATGTTACAGATTGATTCGCCGGAACTGGCGAAACTGCTGCTTTCCGGCAGCTTTGGCCTGGAAAAAGAGAGCCTGCGGACGGACGAGGCGGGTTTTCTGTCCCACACGCCGCATCCATTTATGGATAATCCAAACATTGTCAGGGATTTCTGTGAAAACCAGACGGAGATCAATACATCCGTCCAGCCCAGCCCCCACGCTGTGGTAGCGGAGCTGGAGCGGCATACCCGGACGATTCAGAAAACCCTGGGCTGTTTTGATTCTATCACGCAGGGAGACGGTTACACTTCCGGCAATACTGTAATGGATATCGGTTTCAGCAATGTGAACCCGGTATTGCACTGTCCCGGAACTCTGCTGGGCGTGGGCGTTATGGAAAACTGGGGCAGGATTTTTGGGGGCAATGACAAATACACATATTCGATATACAGTCACGCGTACTGCGAGTCCATCGCTGAGGTACAGTATGCCTTTTATCAGGAGGAAGTGGCGCTGGCTGAAAAAATGGGTGTGGGCATACAGTATTTTCCAAAGAAAAACTTCCTTTCCCGAGCCAGCATCCTGGGACCGGAATATATGGGAGACGACTGCATTGTGCCCTTTGATGAGCAGTGGCCAACCGGCTATGGTACCGGCCCTTTCACCATCAAAAACCGCTATATCACGGAGGATGTGCCGGTAGGCTGTCATATTTATCATGAGCTTTGCAAAAAGTACGGTGTGCCCACCCCGGTTATTGACAGTATGATCACTCTGGGATCTGTTATGACAGGACAGGATTATTATAAGAGCGGACTGACCCTGGACGATCTTGGGATTGGAGAGCTGGATGGGGAGCAGCTGCTGACTTATCTGAATGAGGGTATTCTGGCATGAGCTGGCAGGGAAGATTAGAGAGTGAAGAGGATTTGTACCGATACCACACCACGCCGTCCAGGTATACGGCGGGGTTTGCTATCGGCATCATTGCTGTGGAACTGATTTATCCCAAGCTTCCCGGAAATGTGGCCAATGCCACTACCTACCCCTTTCCGGTGTTGTATCAGAAAGTGTCCTTTGAGATAGAGAGACTGTTTGAGGGCGATGCTTCCATCAGGGATGAAATTATTGCGGCGGCCAGAAATCTGGAAAGTGAGGGCGTGCGTGCGATTGTAGGAGCCTGTGGTTATTTTGCTCACTTTCAGCAGGATGTGGCCAGGGCTGTGAATGTGCCGGTATTTTTGTCCAGCCTCTGCCAGCTGCCGATGATCAAAACCGCTGTTTCCGATCAGAAAAAGATTGCAATTCTGGCCGCCAGCGGCGATAATATCGGGGAGGAAGTGCTGCAAAAGGTGGGAACTACCATGGATCGTCTGGTGGTGGAAAATATCGGGGATCTGCCGGAATTTCACGCGATCCGGTATGGGGAGACAGGTTTTGACAACGAAAAGCTGAAGGATGCCCTGTGTCTGAGAGTGGAGAAACTGGTAAAAGCAGAGCCGCAGATTGGCGCGGTTTTGCTGGAATGCAGCGATCTGCCGCCGTACGCCAAGGCCATTCAGCAGGTCAGCGGCCTGCCTGTATTTGATTTCAACACCATGATTGATCTGGTGTACCACGCGGTGGTGCAGAGGACATATTACGGATATTTCTGATGCGATATGCCATGAAGTTTTATGGATATGCCCGCAAGGGCAACGTGGAGCGCAGAGACTGTAAAAAGCGCAGATAAACAGGAAATCGGGAGGGAGGAGAAAGAAATGCCGGAGTTATCAAAAAGGACGGAGGCTTTCACGGATTCTGTCATCCGCAGGATGACCAGAGTATCCAATCAGTACGGAGCTGTCAATTTATCTCAGGGTTTCCCTGATTTTGCGCCGCCTGAGAAGCTGACAAAGAGATTGTCTGAGGTGGCTGTTGCCGGTCCCCATCAGTATGCCCTGACCTGGGGTGCGCAGAATTTCCGTGAGGCGCTGGCCGCAAAACAGGAGCGTTTCTCAGGAATGCATGTGAATCCGGACACCGAGATTGTGGTCACCTGCGGGAGTACGGAGGCCATGATGGCTTCCATGATGGCAGTCTGTAATCCCGGTGATCGTGTGGTTGTGTTTTCTCCGTTTTATGAAAATTACGGGGCGGACGCCATTTTGAGCGGAGCGGAGCCTGTCTATGTGCCGCTTGTGCCGCCGGCCTTCGGTTTTGACGCGGATGAGCTGGAGGCGGCCATCCGGCTGCCCGGAGTGAAAGCACTGATTCTTTGTAATCCTTCCAATCCCTGTGGAAAGGTATTCACTGAAGGAGAACTGAAAGTTATTGCGGAGCTGACAATCAAATATGACATCTTTGTCATCACAGATGAAGTGTATGAGCACATTGTGTATCGGCCTTATGAGCATACGTATCTGGCAACATTGCCGGGCATGCGGGAGCGCACTATTATCTGCAGCTCCCTGTCTAAGACATACTCTATTACCGGTTGGCGGCTGGGCTATGTGATCGCCGTTCCTGAAGTGGTCGACCGAGTGAAAAAAGTGCATGACTTTCTGACTGTGGGAGCGGCAGCGCCTCTGATGGAGGCGGCAGTGACGGCTCTGAGGTTTGAGGATGAATACTATGAGTGGCTGCGGAATAAATACACACACATGAAGGAACTCTTTGTGGGCGGATTGAAGAATATGGGGCTGCATTTTACTGAGCCGCAGGGAGCGTATTATGTGCTGGTGGATATCAGCGAGTTTGGATATGCCTCCGATGAGCAGTTTTGTCTGGATCTGGCGAGAATTGTAGGTGTGGGAGCGGTACCGGGTTCCAGCTTCTTTCGGGAGGATGTGAACCATCTGATCCGTCTTCATTTTGCGAAACAGGACGAGACACTGTATGAGGCACTGAACCGGCTGGTGAAGAGCAGCCTGTTGATAAATCTGGATTGTGAATCCTGTCATTTTGTAATGTATAGGTGGTGGATACCAAGCAGCAGTCGAATATTGCTTCCTGAAGATTGCGGCTATCATTGCATCATTGCATATCTGTGACGGATGCGCTATGATGACAGGGAAGAAAATACAACACGCACTTTGACAATTTCATACAGCGCATCCTGTAATCACAGGATTACAGGAGAGAAAAGCCAATGAAGAGAGTATACACATTATACAGGGTTTCCACTAAGAAACAGGTCAATGCCAGCGAGAACCATGAGAATGACATCCCGATGCAGCGCGGGGCCTGCCATGAGTTTGTGAAATGCAGGCAGGACTGGGAGATCGTGAAGGAGTTTGAGGAAAAGGGCGTTTCCGGGTTCAAGGTGTCCGCGAAGGACAGGGACGCGATCCTGGACCTGCAGGAGGCCGCACTGAAAAAAGAGTTTGACGTCCTGTTGGTGTTCATGTTCGACCGGATCGGGAGAATTGACGATGAGACGCCGTTCATCGTGGAATGGTTTGTCAAAACAGGCGGGGTCGAGGTCTGGAGTGTGAAGGAGGGTGAGCAGCGCTTCGAGACACACGTAGATAAGCTGACCAATTATATCCGTTTCTGGCAGGCGTCCGGGGAGAGTGAGAAAACATCCATCCGTATCAAGACCAGGATCGGGCAGCTGCATGATCAGTCAGAGCAATGGCCATGCCGACATTCGTGGCCTTCTTCATGCTGATGTCCGCCGCAGTTTCCGCCGTGATGCTCACCATCATGGCGGCCGCACTGAATATCCTGAACATAGGTGAGCGTGCCTGTCAGAAAGGCTTCCACAGCGGCGTCCGCGTCGCCGGTCACACCTCCATATAATTGGATGTCGGCTGATGCCAGAGCGCTCTGCGCGCCGCCTTCGATTCCTCCGCAGATCAGAATGTCCGTCTGCAATGCGTTCAGAACCTCTGCCAGTGCGCCATGAACGTGGCCGTTTGTGCCGACCACTTCACAGGATTGAATTTTGCCGTCTGCCACATCATAAATTTTGAACTGTTGTGTGTGTCCATAGTGCTGATATATCTGACCATTTTCATAGGTAACCGCAATTCTCATGATATTGTCTCCCTTCGATTTGTGAAAAGCCTGATCAAGCTCAAGTCTGTAGCATTCCTCCAGCCCGCAGAATGGATTTATACCATTACAGAGCCGGTATTCTCCGCCCTCGATTTTCAGCGGCTGCCCTTCTACCAGTGCATTTGCCAGTTTTTTCCTGGCGGAATCATAGATTTTCTGAACTGTGGTTCGAGCGACCTGCATTCGCTTACTGCACTGTTCCTGGGACAACCCTTCCTTGTCGATCAGGCGAATGGTCTCATATTCATCCAACGTCAGGATCACAGGGGGCTTACCATCTTCCGCTTTTGCCGGGATAAATTCCAGTGTCCGGGGGAACCGGCAGATCATTCTGCATTTGGTCGGTCTGGGCATGTTATCACCTCTCTTTGCGGCTAAGGCATTTCGTGTTCGATATAAGATGTCAGTTCGTCTAACCACTGGCTGTCTGCTGCTTCGATTTCTCCCCTGTCGCAGGCGGCAGACACTTCAGAAAGTATGGGAATTCTGGCGATATTCTGAATGCCGTACTGCGCTGCCATTTCCTCAATATGACTGTCGCCAAAGACAAAGTGTCTTTCATGGCAGGCGGGACATTCAAAATAAGACATATTTTCCACAATACCGAGAATGGGGGTATTCATCGCTTCTGCCATTTTGACAGCTTTTCCGACGATCATTCCGACCAGCTCCTGAGGCGAGGTCACTACGATAATGCCATCTACCGGCAGGGACTGAAAGACCGTCAGCGGTACATCGCCGGTTCCGGGGGGCATATCCACGAACATATAATCCACATCCCCCCCCAATTGACATCTGTCCAGAACTGCTTCACAACGCCTGCAATGATGGGTCCTCTCCAGATCACCGGATCATTGTCATGTTCCAGGAGCAGATTAAGAGACATCACGCGGATGCCATTTTGAGTTTCCACGGGGTCAATATCCACCTCGCTTCCGACTTCCCTTTCATGGATTCCGAACATTTTCGGAATAGACGGACCGGTGATGTCCGCATCCAGTATGGCAGCGGAATAGCCCTTCTTTTGCATGGAGCAGGCCAGCAGAGAGGTTACCAGGGACTTCCCGACGCCGCCTTTCCCGCTGACAATTCCAATGACATTTCTGACATTTGATGCCTGGTTGGTCTGCGTCAGAAAACTCTGCGGAGCTGTGCGTTCTTCGCAGTCACTGCCGCATTCTGAACAGTTGTGAGAGCAATCCTCGCTCATGATGATTCCTCCTTTATGTTTGAATCTGCTCCAATCATACACTTATTGATGGCATATGTCAAGAATGACCGGAACACTTTTATAATTGCAGCTCTGACTTTTACAGATACTGTAATAAAGGACGCTGTTAAGGGTTCCGCTTCATCTGTTTTCAGCAGAAGACCTGTTTCAAGCTATAGTTTTAAACTATAGCTCGCTCTTCTTTTTGAGAATTAGCGTTGAACTGATTTTAGTGATATAGTCAGTGACAACAGATAACCATGTATTCCAAAGAAATGATAAGGAGATTATTGTTATGAGTGATTACAAATTTGAGACATTACAGCTTCATGTTGGACAGGAACAGGCAGACCCGGCTACAGACGCAAGAGCGGTGCCGATTTATCAGACCACTTCCTATGTGTTCCATAACTCCGCTCATGCTGCCGCCCGTTTCGGATTGACGGATGCCGGCAATATCTACGGCAGACTGACTAATTCCACCCAGGATGTACTGGAAAAGAGACTGGCGGCGCTGGAGGGCGGCGTTGCGGCTCTGGCGCTGGCAAGCGGCGCTGCAGCCATTACTTATACGATACAGGCACTGGCTCAGGCCGGAGATCATATCGTGGCGCAGAAGACCATCTATGGCGGCAGCTATAATCTGCTGGCGCATACGCTTCCGCAGTACGGGATTTCAACCACGTTTGTGGATGCGCATGACCTGAACGCGGTTGAGGCTGCCATTCAGGAAAATACCAAAGCGATTTATCTGGAGACTCTGGGTAACCCGAACAGTGATATCCCGGACATTGACGCGATAGCTGAAATTGCGCATAAGCATGGTCTGCCGCTGGTAATTGATAATACCTTCGGCACTCCGTATCTCATTCGCCCCATTGAGCATGGTGCGGATATTGTGGTTCACTCCGCCACCAAATTTATTGGCGGCCATGGAACGACTCTGGGCGGAGTAATTGTGGATTCCGGTAAATTCGACTGGAAAGCAGGCGGGAGGTATGCCCCGATCGCCGAGGCGAATCCCAGCTATCACGGCGTCTCCTTCGTGGATGCGGCAGGACCGGCGGCGTTTGTGACTTATATTCGCGCAATCCTGCTGCGGGACACTGGTGCGACCATTTCACCATTTAATGCATTCCTGCTTCTTCAGGGAGTGGAAACCCTGTCTCTGCGCCTGGAGCGGCATGCGGAGAACACGAAAAAGGTGGTGGAATATCTGGCCGGACATCCGCAGGTGGAAAAGGTCAACCATCCGTCCCTTCCTGATCATCCGGATCATGATCTGTATCAGAAATATTTCCCCAATGGAGGGGCGAGCATTTTTACTTTTGAAATTAAGGGCGGACAGGAGGAAGCGTGGAAATTTATCGACAGCCTGAAGATTTTTTCTCTGCTGGCAAATGTGGCAGATGTCAAGAGCCTGGTGATTCACCCGGCAACAACGACGCATTCTCAGCTTTCCGGGGAGGAGCTTCTGGACCAGGGGATACGCCCCAATACGATCCGGCTTTCCATCGGGACGGAGCATATTGATGATATTATCGCTGACCTGGAGAGGGGATTTGCTGCTGTAAAGTAAGTATTATAAAGAGAAGGAATAATCAGAAAATATCCCGCAGGAAATCGTGCATCAAAAATTACGAAATCCCGCGGGATATTTGCCTTCAGATATTATTGTCATCGTCCTCCGACTTAAACGCGAAAGCCGAGACCACAGACGAGACTACGGCTGTGATAACAACCGCCACAATAATGATAATTAAAAGCAGACCGCCTAATACGATACCCATTTTTGCCTCCTGAATATATGCGAAAAAATATACCGACAGTATCTTTTCCAGTGTAAAAATATGAACAGAGTTTATTTCCTCGAATAAACGGATTGTATCATATTTCCTGAAAAGACACAAGAATGTAAAAGGCTGTCGGTCCTCATTTTCTGTGAAAAGTCAGTGTAAAAAATCTTAATTTACCATGAAAACTGTTAAATAAGTTCTGGAAAACTTGACTTTGTTTTTTGGAGGGAATAAAGTCAGGTTAACAATATTTTTTAAGGAAAATTGCGGTACTTTAGGATCCTGGCTTTTGGAGCCGGGCAGCGAAGGTGTAACTGCGGTGATAAAGACGGAGGAAAAGATAAATGAGCAGGGTAATCGGAATTGATCTGGGGACAACAAACAGTTGTATGTCGGCGCTTGAGAATGGAAAGCCCGTCATCATTCCCAACGCGGAGGGAGCGCGGACCACGCCTTCTGTGGTGGCTTTCTCAAAGAAGGGAGAGCGGCTGGTGGGAGACATGGCCAAGCGGCAGGCGGCGGTCAACGCCACACGCACGTTCTCTTCCATCAAAAGAGAAATGGGCAGCGCCTGGACCACCAGGATTGACGGCAAGACCTATACGCCCCAGGAGATTTCCGCAATGATTCTGCGCAAGCTGAAAAAGGATGCGGAGAGCTATCTGGGAGATACGGTCAATGACGCGGTGATCACAGTGCCGGCCTATTTTAACGATGCTCAGCGCCAGGCCACCAAGGACGCGGGCAGGATTGCGGGACTGAACGTGCTGCGGATTATCAATGAGCCGACTTCTGCGGCACTGGCCTACGGGCTGGATCACGGCGACCCGCAGAAAATTCTGGTGTATGATCTGGGGGGCGGTACTTTTGATGTATCTATCATTGAGATTGGGGAGAGCCTGATTGAGGTGCTGGCCACCGCCGGGGACAATCATCTGGGCGGGGATGATTTTGATAAACGGCTGGCGGATTATATTATCTCAGAATACAGAAGAACGGAGCATGTGGATCTGGCGAAGGATATGACCGCTGCCCAGCGGGTGCGGGACGAGGCGGAGAAGGCCAAGATTGAGTTATCCTCCGCCGCTTCGGTGAATATCAATCTGCCTTTCATTACGGTGGTAAAAGATCAGCCGAAGCATCTGGAAATGACCATCACCAGGGCGAAATTTGAGGAACTGACCGCCGATCTGATCCGCAGGACAGAGGGACCGGTGCAGCAGGCGCTGAGCGACGCTGGAATTACAGCCTCCCAGCTGGGCATGGTGCTGCTGGTGGGCGGCTCTACCCGGATGCCCGCCGTGGTCAGCAAGGTGCGCCAGCTGACAGGAAAGGAGCCATCCAGGAACTTAAATCCGGATGAGTGCGTGGCTCAGGGTGCGGCTGTCCAGGGTGGTAAGCTTGGCGGGGCGCTGGTGGTTGGCAATAATGCTAATGAACTGATTCTGATGGATGTGACGCCGCTGTCTCTTTCCATTGAGACAGTGGGAGGTGTTTCCACCAGACTGATCGAGCGCAATACTACCATTCCTACCAGGCACAGCCAGGTGTTCTCTACGGCGGCCAATTACCAGAGCGCCGTGGACATCAAGGTGTATCAGGGCGAGAGACAGTTCACTAAGGACAATAAGCTGCTGGGAAATTTCAGGCTGGACGGCATTCAGAAGGCCATGGCGGGAGTACCGCAGATCGAGGTCACCTTTGACATTGACGCCAACGGCATTGTGAAGGTGTCCGCCAGGGATTTGGGCACAGGCAGGCAGCAGCAGATCACGGTATCCTCCAATACCAACATGAGTGAGGCGGATATCCAGAGGGCGATCCACGAGGCGCAGGAGTATGAGGCCACGGATGGTCAGCGCAAAGCTGCTATTGACTCCATCGGAGAGGCCGAAAAGGTTCTGGCCCGTGCCAACAACGCTTATAATAAGGTGCACAAAACTCTGGACAAGTCGGTGAAAAAGCAGGTGAAGAGCGATATGAATCACCTGCAGAGGCTGATAGCCAAAGCCAACCCGTCCAAGCTGACTCAGGAGCAGGCGGACGAGATTACCAGGGCGAAGGAGGCGCTGGAGACTTCTGCGGCACCGGTCTTTGCACAGGCGGATGCCGCAGGGGATGACGGGAAGAACTGACAGAAAAGAGAGGGGGAAAATGAATATTTCGGAACAGATACGCAGCTACGCCGGAGTACTTCTGGAGGTAGGCGTGGAGCTGCACAAAGGGCAGCCGTTGTGCATTGATGCGCCGGTTGCGGCAGAAGAGTTTGTCACTGTTTTAGCGGAAGAGGCCTGGAAAAGAGGCTGTGAGGATGTAGAGGTTTTATGGAACAGTTCTGTCTTGGAACGGAAGGAATTGTGCTATACGGTGCCAAAGAGTTCTCCTGGTGCCCTGGCGGCAGCAGAATATATGGCGGAGAAGGGAGCGGCGTATATCCGGCTGGATTCCCCGGAGTTTTTTGAGGATCAGGTTCCCTTAGAACGGCTCAGGCAGAGAGCGCAGGCAAATGCCGCAGTCCGTTCGATATTCCGCAAAAAAGGAAACGGCGCGGGCCGGACCCTTGCCTGTGTGCCCGGTCAGGGATGGGCGGATCGGGTCTTTGGCGATTTCCCGGCAGAAAAAAGGCTGGAAAAGCTTTGGGAGGCGGTATTGTATTGTTCCTATTGCGACCAGCCGGATCCGGTTGCTGTCTGGAGGGAATATCTGGAAGCAACAGCGCAGCGTAAGGCGCTTCTGGATGAGCGGCATTATCAGGCATTCCACTATGTTGGGCCAGGTACGGATCTGACTTTTCGGGCTGCTGACGGAGATTTCTGGAAAGGGAGCTGTGTCAGGACGGGTGAACGGATCAGTGTACCGAATATTCCAACGCAGGAAGTTTTCATATCGCCTCATAAGCTGAGCGCCAATGGGCGGATTGCGGTGACGAAGCCGTTAAACTTCGGAGGAGAGCTGATCGAAGGAATTTCGCTGGTCTTTGATGGAGGCCGGGTTGTGAAATGGAGCGCGGAGCGCGGTCAGAGCCTTCTGGATAATATGATCGGAACGGACGAGGGATCCTGCTATCTGGGGGAAGCGGCGCTTGTGAATGAATTCTCACCGATCGCACGGACAGGGCGTCTTTTTTATACAACGCTCTATGATGAAAACGCTTCCTGTCATATTGCTCTGGGCAGTACCATCGGACCGCCTTTTGACCCACAGGAAAAGGAAAAGAGAGGGTTTAACACATCGTCCATTCATGTGGATATGATGGTAGGAAGCGAAAAGCTGACGATTCGCGGTCAGCTTCCCAATGGAAAGTGGGAGGAGATGCTGGCAGATGGACGGCTTGTAGTTTAAAGGGAATGGGAAAACATTCTGTATATCAGGAAAGAAAGCTTCCGAGACATATTTGATGATCAGAGGCTTTTCTTTTGCAGAAAAATTTATCCGCATTGACAGAATGAATACAGGGTTCCTCTTTTGGCGATGGGTACTCCTTCGCAGAATTGTGTTATTGTTTCGTGTTATTTTGCAAGAAATTCCCGCTTCATTATAGTATGATATTATCATTAAGGCGATTATTTCTCTCGGAGGGCAGTAAATTTTTCGTTGAGACCTTCATTTTGAAGTGATATATTGGAAAATATGAAAAACCTGGATGGAAAGGAATGGTGGAGTATATATGTACGAACGGGAGAAGTTATGGGCCAGGGAACTGTGCCGATATGCGGGAGAAGATGGGGCTTTCTTTGAGAATTTCTGGGAAAGGCTGAGCGCTGATGAAGAGGTGATGGCGGAATTTTCCTACTATCTGGAGCATCAGAATTTCCTGTGCCGGGCAAATGTGGACGGTTACACTGTGGTGGACATTATGGTGTGGCAGATGGATCATTTCAAGGCACAGATGGATCGGGGCAGGTTTGCCATGAAGCAGGATGGGGATACCATGCTGCTGATGGCCTTTGATACCTTCCTGAAAATGAAACAGGATAAATACCCATATCTGCAGAAGCTTCAGAGCGAAACAGGGACGGATTATCCGGGGAAAACATTTTAAGATAGATCATACTCTTTTGCCGCTTTAATCATAAAAATATATGGTGTTAGTCAGTAATTGGGTCGTTAAGCCTTTAAGTCCGTT
>JAJPYH010000229.1 GCA_021205045.1 Lachnospiraceae bacterium
CAGTCGGGGCTAATGTTAAAGATTTTTCGGGACATTTTCAAAAATGCTTGACATCATATATTGGTGCGGATGGCGGTAATCAAAGACCTTGCCGCTGCCATGAGAGACGCAAACAGATTGTTGAAATGAAGAGGGCTGAACAGGGAGAATTTAAAAAGGGCTGTGAGATGGGCCAACAATAAAAGTTTTGTCTGTATTGCCTTGACAGTTTGAAATTATTTTCACATAATGAAGAAAATGATCGAAGAAGAGGCTGTCAGAAACGTAGAAAGATGTTGCCGATGTATACAGACAGAATAAAGGATGTCAGCGCAGAAAAAGAGGAGAAAGCCATGATTCACATTGCCATTGTGGAGGACGAACAGAGTTATGTGACGCAGTTTACAGAATATCTGCGCCGGTATGAGCAGGAAAGCGGCAATCGCCTGAATATCTCTGTGTTCCGGGACGGGGAGCACATCCTGAACAATTACAAAGCGGTATATGATATCATTCTGATGGATATTCAGATGCGTCTGATGGACGGGATGACTGCGGCGGAAAAGATTCGAAAGCAGGATCAGGATGTGGTGATTATCTTTATCACAAACATGACGCAGTACGCTATCCGGGGCTATGCGGTGGATGCGCTGGACTATGTGCTCAAACCGGTGACCTATTTTGCGTTCTCTCAGAGGCTGGACAGGGCGATTGGAAGGATCAGGAAAAAGGATCAGTATTTTCTGGTGTTTTCTACCAGAGAAGGCAGCAGAAAGGTGGCGGCATCCCAGGTTTATTATGTGGAGAGTCAGGGGCATACGCTGGTTTATCACACCAAGGACGGAAATCTGAGCGCCACGGGGACTATGAAGGATGGGGAGGAATCGCTGCGCAGCCATGGGTTCTCACGTTGTAATAAGGGATATCTGGTGAATCTGGAATATGTGGAGGCTATCCGGAACGGAGCTGTGGTGGTGGCGGGCGAGGAGCTTGTCATCAGCCGGGGAAGGAAGGCCGAGTTTATGGAGGATCTGACAAATCATATAGGAGAATTTGGACAATGAGCAATATACTTCCCACAATTCCTAGATTCTATACTGCGATCGCTCAATGGGCGGGGTGTATGCTTTATCTGCTTGTGTATCGTAAGCAGAGAAAAGGGAATCTGTGCCGGTTTATTATCATTGCCGCCGCAGCGGTGGTTGTCTTAAGCCTGGAACTGATTCTGACCGGGGGATGGACGGATGCTCTGTGGATTCTGGCGATGATCGGTTCCGCAGGATTGATGTATCTTTTTATGCTTTTGTGCATGGATGCTTCCTGGCTGACGGTAGGCTATTGCTTTGTTCGCGCTTTTGTGTTGTCAGAGCTGGCGGCATCGGTGGAATGGCAGATGTACTATTATCTTGTCAGCAGCGGCATGGAGACGGGGATATTTGTGGAATTTGGCTTTATGCTGATGATTTACGGAGTGGTTTTTGTCTGTATGTATCTGCTGGAGAGGGGTGCGGCGGAGGACGGAAGGTGCGAGACTGTGCAGAGCAGAGAATTCGTGACGGCGCTTTGTATCGGAGTGTTGATTTTCGTTATCAGCAATTTAAGCTTTCTGACGCTGGACACGCCTTTCAGCGGTTCAGTGGAGCTGGATATATACAATATCCGAACTTTCGTGGATCTGAGCGGGATGGCGGTGTTGTTTGCCAATCATATGCAGCTGCGGGAGCAGTCGGCAAAGTACGAGGTCAATGTGATTCAGAATATTCTGGAGACGCAATATGTCCAGTACAAGCAGAGCAGGGAGAGTATCGAGCTGGTCAATCGTAAATACCATGATTTAAAGCATCAGATCGCGGCGCTTCGGGCAGAGCCGGACGCAGCTGTGAGAGAAGCCTTTCTGGACGCCATGGAGGAGGACATTCGAACCTATGAGGCACAGAATAAAACCGGAAACTCTGTGCTGGATACGGTGCTGACCAGCAAGAGCCTGTACTGCCAGAAGCACAAAATTGTGCTGACTACGGTGGCAGACGGATCCCTCCTGAATTTTATGGACGCCATGGATATCTGTACGATCTTTGGAAATGCGCTGGATAATGCGATTGAGGCGGTGCTGGAAATCGAGGATAAGGAAAAACGACTGATTCATCTGACCCTGACCGCCCAGAAGGGCTTTGTGCTGATCCGGGTGGAGAATTATTTTGAGGGAAAATTAAAGTTTGACGGAGGCATGCCGGTCAGCACCAAGGGGGATGAAAGGTTTCACGGTTATGGCGTGAAAAGTATCCGGTATTCCGCAGAAAAGTACGGAGGGACGGTCAGTATTTCCGCGGAGAAAAACTGGTTTGACCTGAAGGTGCTGATACCGGCACAGGGATAACAAAAATGAGGCCACTGATAGTGACCTCATCCTGGAAGTTTAAGGGTTCATCATGCCTTCAGTATCCATTCCGCCATAAAGAATACGAATGATAAAGACTTCGTAATTGCTATTGTTGATCAGGAAGTATGCTATGTAATTATCAATTGGAAGCTTTCGCATTCCCATTGATTTCCACGGCTCCCAATCAACCTGAACGAAGCCGTCAGGAAAGAGATCAAGGCAACGGATACTCTTACGGATACGGTTTACCTGATTTTCTGCTGTATCTGGAGACATAAGATCGAAAGCAATATAGCAATAAATATTTTCTAAATCGTTTAGAGCTTCAGCTGAGTATACAATGTCGTAGCATTCTTTCAAATTCCGAAATCCTTAGCTAGCCGCGCATCGACCTCGTCCGCTGAATATTTTTTTCCTGAGTGTAAAGAATCCATGCCTTTTGTAAGTTCCGAATCCAGTTCAATTTGTGTCATCATAGGGCCGGTAACGGATTTGCCTTGGGGAAGCCGAAGATCAAAAGGCATTCCCTTTACGAGGACGATCTGACTATAAAGCATTTGTATGGCGCTTGATGGAGAAATGCCGAGTTGGCCTAAAATGCTTTCAGCATTTTCCTTTAGATTTGTATCTATTCGCGCATAAACTGCTGAGGTGCTTGCCATGAATATCAACTCCTTTCTGATAGAAATCATATGTTTCTTAGAATTATTATACATCAAAAAAGAATAAATGCAAGCAAATGCAAGCATATAACGCCTTATAATGAATAAAGCAGTTGTTATTTTAAGCTTTGCGAAACACAGTGTTTGTTTACGGAGAAAAGATGATACATATTTAAAAATTCTTAGCCAGCTTGTCCAGTGTTCGCCGAACCACCCGGAGCCGTTCATGGTCAATATCCGAGGGAAGGGTGCAGTCGGTGCCAAGGATTACGCCTCTGCTGCCGGCTTCTCTGACCAGCCGAGTGGTCTCGGCTTCAATCTGCTCATGGCTTCCGGAATACAGAATCCCTTCTCTGCGGTTGTCGAAGCCGCCGAGCACGCAGCGGTCTCCAAAAAATTTCTTCCCTTCGGATAGTGACATCTGCTCCACATAGACGGCCCAGTTCACTGCTCTGGCGGGATAATCCTGCCAGACCTCTATACGGTTTTCATCTCCGGCCCAGCCGCAGCAGTGCAGGATATTGTTGTCGCTGAGGGTATTGGCATACTCTAAAACCTTCAGCTCCACAGGAGTGACCAGACGGCGGTATTCCTCAGCGGTGAAGCGAAATTTCTCGGCGTTCTGCACACAGTAATAGATTCCATCACAACCAGCTTCCATAATCAGCCGGCGAATCAGAGCCATGGTGTCCTGTGCTATGACCTCAAAGGCGTGACAGACAGCATCAGGATCCTCCCGCAGGTGCCGCATCAGAAGCTCCTCGTTGGTGCCAAAGCGCATCTGCGACATGGGGCAGAATACGTTGTAAAAGACGCAGCACTCACCGTGAACGCCTTCGACCACACCCTTTGCTCGCTCTACCTGTTTTGTGATAAAGGGATTGTTTTCTCCCAGAGGCGTCAGACCATACCAGTCTTTGGCACAGGCTACTTTTTGAATATAAGGATTGGGGTAGCCAAAATAGCCGTCGCACATGACCTTGATCATGTCCATATCCACATCCCGATACAGTGTGAGATGCTGGTCAATGGTCTTTTGCCCCAGGTCTTCATCCGGAGAAAAGTGGTACCAGAAGCCCATGGGGATTTTGTCAACGGGTTCGTTGTGAAAGGCGTGGATAAGTCGTTCTTTTTTGGTCATAATAAGCACTCCTTTGCTAAGGTAAGAGGTAGTATTGTGAAATCGTTGTCAGATAATATCTTACGGCAAAATAGCGACTTCTACAACAATGTTTTTAAAATAAAAAAGTTAAGCAGCACTTTGATCTCGCGATTGAACGTTCGGATGGAAGAAGAGTTTTGTTTGTGCATAATATAATAATGCACAATTTTTTTGGCTGGGTTTTATGAAATTTTTACATATAATAAAACGGTTTGTGTTGAAATTTGAACAGTTTGTGAAGCTTGGGTTGTGAAAGAAAAAATAGTATGTAAAATGAACTTACAATCTATATCCGAAAAGGAGGTACCTGTAGACATGAGAAAGAAATCCTTTCTGTTTCGAGGCCTGGCGGCGGTGATGGGCGTGTTGATGCTTTTAAGCATGTCGGCGACAACACTGGTTCTGGGCAACAAATCCACGATCAACAGCAATCTGAACATCTCGGAATCGGTTCTGGTAGGCGGGGATGAAGATTCTTTTACCGTATATGTGGAGAATGAGTACGGTTATGATTCTACCGCATTGATCGAAGTTTATTATGATGCAGCTGATGTAAATGTGGAGATTGCGGAGGAGGGCATTACTCTTCTGAAAAACGATGACAGTGCGCTGCCGTTAGCGGAGGGAAGCCGCATTACCCTTTTTGGAAACGCTTCCGTAAATTCCAGCATTTACAGCACAACCAATCCTGATTATATCCCGTATGTGAGCTATGTCAGCGCCATGCAGGCGCAGTTTGGTGAGGACAATGTGAATACCGTTCTGTGCGAGAATGTATATGAGGGTATGAGTTCAACGGGAACGTCCAGCGTGGCAGAGGCGGTAATTTCCGAGGTTACCGCTTATGAGAGTACTTGGCAGAGCGATTATAATGATGCAGCAATTGTAGTTCTGGCGCGCAATGGTTCTGAGGGAAATGATGTTTATCAGTACGCGTCAGACGATACCTACTCTGATGGATCCGCCCGGCGCATGATGGATCTGTCCACAAATGAGGAAGCATTGATGTCCTATCTGTATGAGCAGAAGGAAGCAGGTGTATTTGACTCCATCATTGTGATCATTGCCACAGAATTTGAGATGGAGCTTGGTTTCCTGGAAGAATATGATGTGGACGCATGTCTGCTGACAGGCACTACCGGCTCTTATGGATGTACAGCTGTCGCGGAAGTGCTGGCGGGCGAGGTTAATCCGTCGGGCCGCACAGCGGATACCTACTCATCCAGTTCCGTTTCTTCCCCCGCAGTTGTGAATGCCGGAGTGGAAGGCGTCAGTATCTGGGGAAACGCGGATGAACTGAATGAATATGATCAGATCAATAACGATGCTAATATTGACTATTATGTTGTCTATGGCGAGGGTATTTATGTGGGTTATAAATATTATGAAACCCGCTATGAGGATACGGTCATGGGTACTGGAAACGCCTCCAGTACCGTCGGTACATTCAATTCCTCCTCTGCCTGGAATTATGCCGAAGAAATGTGTTATACCTTTGGCTATGGCCTGAGCTACACAACGTTTGAACAGACGCTGGACTCTGTTACATTTGATGAATCCACCAATACATATACTGTGACAGTGACGGTTACGAATACAGGTAATGTGGCGGGCAAGGATGTTGTTGAAGTCTATGCGCAGACGCCGTACGGCGATTATGAAAAGGAAAATCTGGTTGAAAAGTCGGCTATCCAGCTGATTAATTATGCAAAGACAGACACACTGGAACCGGGAGAGAGTCAGACCCTTGAGATTTCCTGTATGGAGTATTTCCTGGCTTCCTATGATACATACGGAGCAGAAACCTATATTCTGTCTGCGGGAGATTATTATTTTGCAATTGGCACGGACGCACATGATGCATTGAATAATGTACTGGCAGCTAAGGGCTACACGGTGGCTGACGGCATGACTGCTGATGGAGACGCTTCCAAAACATATACCTGGAATCAGGCCGAACTGGATGCTGAGACTTATAGTATCTCCATATATACTGATGTGGAAGTTACCAATACGTTTGATGACGCCGATATTAACTATTATGACGGTTATGAATATGTATATCTGACCCGCTCTGACTGGGAGGGCACCTGGCCTGAGAAGGTACAGTGGGACGCGACACAGGAGATGATGGATGTTCTGTCCAACTATTACTATGAGACGCCGGAGGACTCACCCTCTGTGGATGACTTTACACAGGGTGTGGACAACGGATTGACTCTAGTGGATATGATCGGCGTGGATTTTGATGATGAGCTGTGGGATGGTTTCATCGACCAGCTGACCGTAGAGCAGATGTCGGATACAACCAAAACCTCGCTGGCAGCTGTTTCAGAGCTGGATATTCCCAGCCAGGGCAGAGGGGATGATGATACCACTGCAGCAGGCGGTTCCATCTACTGGGTCTCTCATCCGCTGACAGCCCGTACCTGGAATACGGAAATGAATACTTTGCGCGGCAAATATGAAGGTCTGATCTGCTATCTGAACGGAAATGATGAAATCTGGTATGGTGCAGCGAATATTCATCGTACATCCTACGGCGGTCGTGTCTGCCAGTACTGGTCTGAGGATGCGACGCTGGATTATTGGAACGGTTATTATGAAGCTGAAGCCATGCAGGCCGTAGGTGTTACCATGTGCGTCAAGCATATGGCGGTTAATGACCAGGAATCCCAGCGTACCGGTCTGAGCGTGTTTGTGACAGAGCAGGCACTGCGAGAGATTTACCTGCGTGCCTTTGAGGGGTCTTTCGCAGGCGGAGCCCTTGGAGTAATGACCACCACAGGCCGTGTGGGGCCAATTCTTGGCAAGAACTATTCCGCAATGCTGACAACAGTTCTGAAAGGTGAATGGGGCTTTAAGGGGCATGTGACCTCTGACGGCTACGTGAACACCGGCTATTATAATAATACCCTGGAAGAATTTGATGCCGGCATGGATTACAGCTGCCTGGACTCTAACGGGGTCAATGGAGCACGGCTTGTCAGTGCTATCAATGATGGCGATGGGCATATGCTGGAGGTCTTAAGGGAGGCCGCGAAGCGGAATCTGTATGTGGCTGCCCAGAGTGCCCGAATGAATGGTCTTGGCAACGGCGCTACCATGGTTGCGATTGCTCCAACATGGGAAGTTGCGTTGGTTGTGGCGAATATCGTGATAATAGTGCTGTTTGCAGCTTGCTGCATCCTGGCAATTGTAGAATCTGTGAAAAACCGCAAACGAAATGTAACAGTTAGTCCTGAAAAGAAGGGGGTGGTTTAGTTATGAAAATCAATAAGAACTTCTCCAAGCTTCCTGTTGCCGGTGCGGCGATGGCGGTTATCGCGGCGATTGGCTGCATTATTTACGGCAATGTCTATGCTCAGTACGCAGACTGGGCTGTGGTGCTGACTATGCTGCTGGGAGGATGTCTGCTGGCAGTGTACGCGCTGATCCCGGGCTGCGTTACGGAATGGTTTTCCCTTCTGGGAACGCTTTGCACAGCATGGGGAATGGGTCTGTTCCTGGTCAACAGCTATAATGTCTGGGCGGATGTCTGGGATAATCTGAATATGTATGGCAGATTATCCGGAGATTTTAATTTCTTCAGCTCTGAGGGCGGCCCGATTCCTGTGATCGTATTGTTTATCCTGGCGCTGATCAGCGTGATCCTTGGAGTGATTTCCTGCTTTAAAAGCAGAAAGGAGGCGGCAGCATGAAAAAAAGACTTTCCATACTTGCCATAGTATGTCTGAGCCTGTCATTGATGACCGGCTGCGGCAGCAACGCTTCAGAGCATGCAAATACCTATTTTTCCCGGCTGCAGGAGGTTATTAATACGGCCTCCAACAGCTCCCGCCTGATCGCGGAGGCGGAAACGGAAACTGTAGATGAAAATGCGTTAAGCACACCTGAAAATTTTACAGTGGATGAAGAGGGTAACTATTCCTTTGAAGCGGTAGAAAATGCAGCGTATTATTATGTTTATATTTATGAAAATGCTAAAACGAAGGATGCAACAGCCAGTTTGCAGGTGATGGATGACGGCAGCAGCACCTATACGGGAAATGTTTCAGATGTTCTGGCTGCATCCGCTACTACAGACTGGTCAGGAAATGTGCAGGAACCGGATCCGCTGGGGTATGGTGCGTGGAGTATTCGTGTTGTTGCCTGTCCTGATTATGAAAATACAGAGTACACCGCGTCTTCTGAGGCAAAATGTGAATATGTAATTACCGGAGAAGTGGATTACGGTGATCCGCAGTTCAGCGCCATGTGGAATATCTTTTCCAATGAACTCACGATCAGTATTACAGGAATGAATTGCAGCACAACAGCGTATCCTACAGATATCGTCTTGACGCTGACCAATACTGCGGATTCATCTGATGTGATTACAATTGACATTACAGATGTGGACGATGACTCTGTGGAAGGTGTTACCGATGAGGCGACTCCCGGCGCGTCTTACAGCATTTCCGCTGATTTCGTATGGGATGCGGAATATGTGACCAATCCGGAGTATACCATGGACGGTGGTACTGCGGATACCAGTAGCACCGATAATCTGATTACCGGAGAATTTTACTATATTGATGCTATCTATTATTCCTTTGGGTTCCCGCTTGTACAGCTGAGCTTTGATCCGGAAAATGGAGGACAGGCCGGCATCTGGTATAAGGATCCTAACGCATCCACTAATACCGGATGGGGGATGGCCACGACTACTGAGGATGAGGACGCGGACAAGAACTGTTATTTTGAGGCGACTCCCAAGGAGGCTGAGAATGGTGCACTGTATTCCTATGATATCGTGATTACCAGCCCGGCAGGCACGATTTACGCGACACCGTACACGGACGGCGGAAGGGGCACAACCATTATCTGGGGAAGTATGGATATTTTCGCGGACGGAACATTCTCCATGGAGCTGGAGTATCAGTATATTCTGACAGATACCATCAGCTCGGCCGTGTTTTATATTCCGGGCGCAATCTGCTATGGCAGTTATACCACTAACAGTGATGGCACATTGAATTTAAGCTATGATCACACCAACTGTTCTGAAACGGATTACAATGTGGTGACAGAACTGACGGGGAAAGCGGCGGAATATGCTGAGGAGCATCCGGACTTTAATCAGCCATTTAATAATCCGATGGCTGGATAATCCAATATCCTGCAGGTGATATCCCCGTTCTCATTATAGAGTTGATTTTGTGAAAAGAAATTCTCCGGCGGCAGCGCCGCCGGAGGTCTTTCCAAAACTTTCAGGTTTTTGTGGACTTGAGGGCTTTGGAAAGATAAGATAGAAAACAAATACTTTGGAGGTACACGATGCATTATACCGACATCATTTCCAACATGACATTAGAAGAAAAATGTGCCTTCCTCTCCGGAAAGAACACCTGGGAGACCAGAGACTTTCCAGATCATCATATCCCCTCCATCTGGCTGTCTGACGGCCCTAACGGCCTGCGCAAGCAGCTGGGAGCGGCGGATCACCTGGGACTGAACGAGTCCCAGGCGGCCACTTGCTTTCCAACGGCGGCAACAGTGGCTAATTCCTGGGATGAGGCTCTGGCTGAGGAGGTCGGCAGGGCATTAGGCGAGGAAGCCGCAGCGCAGGGAATCCATGTGCTCCTGGGACCGGGGTTAAATATCAAGAGGAATCCGCTGTGCGGGAGAAATTTTGAGTATTTTTCGGAGGATCCCTATCTGTCCGGAAAGATGGCGGCGGCCTATGTGCGTGGAATTCAGGAAAAGGGCGGCAGCGCCTGTCCCAAACATTTTGCGGTGAATTCTCAGGAGACGAGGCGAATGGCCAGTAACTCCGTGGTAGATGAGCGGACGCTTCGGGAGATCTATCTGACCGGGTTTGAGATTGTGGTCAGAGAGGGAAAACCACGGGCTATCATGAGCTCCTACAATCAGGTGAACGGAGTTTATGCCAACGAGAGCGAGCATCTTCTGAAGGAAATCCTGAGAGAAGAATGGGGCTTTGAAGGGGCGGTGATTACCGACTGGGGCGGCGGCAATGATGTGATAGAGGCCACGAAAAACGGCTCCAATCTGGAGATGCCGGGCGCAGGTCTGGGCAGTGCCCGGGAGCTTCTCAAAGGTGTGAAGGACGGAAAGATTACTGAGAAAGAGATCAACGAGCGGGTGGACGAGCTGCTGGGGCTGATTTTCGCAACGGACGCAAAGATGACAGAGACGTCGGAGATGTATGCCTCGCACCATGAAATCGCCAGAAAGGCCGCTGCGGAATCCATTGTTCTCCTGAAAAATGAGGATCATATTTTACCGCTGGCACAGGGGACAGAAGTGGCTGTCCTGGGGGATTTCGCGCAAAAGCCACGGTTTCAGGGGGCAGGAAGCTCCGCCGTCAACGCGAAGTGTATGGAGGATACTTTTGAGGCACTGGAGCGGGAAGGCCTGCGGATTGTGGCAAAAAGCGCCGCATTCTTAAGAAACGGCGATGAGTCCGCAGCATTATTAACGGAGGCTGTGGAAGCGGCAAAGCAGGCGGAGATTGTGCTTTTTTACATGGGGCTGGATGAAGTCTCTGAATCCGAGGGACGGGACCGGGATCATATGAAGCTGCATGAAAATCAGGCGCGGGTTCTGGAAGCGGTGGCAGCAGTCAATTCCAGGGTGGTGGTGATCCTGAGCGCGGGAAGTCCGGTGGAGATGCCATGGATTAATCATGCGAAAGCGCTTTTGCATGGGTATCTTGGCGGTGAAGCGGGAGCGGCAGCCATGGCGGAGGTGATCTCGGGAAAGGTGAATCCCTGCGGGAAACTGGCGGAGACACTGCCGATGGCTTATGAGGATGTGCCGAGCCTTCAGGACTATCCGGCACATGGGTGGAATTCCTGTTACAGAGAAGGGCTGTATGTGGGGTACCGGTATTATGATACGGCCAGGGTGCCGGTAAGGTTTCCATTCGGTTTTGGGCTAAGCTAC
Source organism: Lachnospiraceae bacterium (assembly GCA_021205045.1). GTDB lineage: Bacteria > Bacillota > Clostridia > Lachnospirales > Lachnospiraceae > RGIG6307. Next base: position 11,135 of record JAJPYH010000229.1, read on the forward strand.
ACTACATTTGCTTACTCGGATATTGTAATTGATAAAGGTAAATCTTCGGACGAGGTAAATATAAGCGGCAACCAAAAAATGGAGCATTCCGCTGATACATCAGTGGCTGAAAATAATTCTGATACGGTTGACGGAATTGATAGCGCAGGAATGTCGGTTGCTTTTACGCTTACCAATACTGGCAGCCGAGCAGGCAGCGAGATCGCTCAGCTCTATATTTCCAAACCGGATTCTGAAATTATCCGGCCTGCGAAGGAATTAAAGGGTTTTACCAAAGTATTTTTGCAGCCCGGGGAGAGCCGGAGGGTGAGTATTCCGCTGGATGATAAGGCTTTTCGCTATTATAATGTGAAGACAGGGAAATGGGAGATTGAGGGCGGTACTTATCTGGTCGCTGTGGGGGCGTCCGGGGCGGAGCGAAGGCTTGCGGCGACCATTGAGGTGGATGGCACCGGTGCGCCCAATCCGTATGAAAATATGAAAATTCCGTCCTGCTATCGGACGGGCAGGGTTCAGAATGTCAGTGACCGGGATTTTGAGGCTCTTTTAGGACATCCCATACCGCAGCCGCCGAAGGGCATTCACCGCAACAGCGCTGTCTGTGATTTAAAGCATTGCCGGGCACCGCTGGGATGGCTCACCTGCGGTGTACTTTCTACAATGGAAAAGAAGAGCATTGAAAAAGGGACGCCTGACCTGAATGTGGAATTTTTGTACAATCTTCCGCTTCGGGGGATCGCGAAATACATCGATCTGATTGACATGGCGGTGGTAGACGGTCTGGTCATGGAGGCGAGAGGCTTCTGGATCATCGGGCTTCTGAGGACGCTGGGAGCCATCGTTCACAACCAGATCAGCAATATAACGCTGTCCCGGAAACTTGGGAGACAGGCGAAAAATGCGATACTTCCAGCAAAACAGACAGAACAGGAGTTCAATGGACAGTCGGCCGGAGAAACAAACGGAATTCCGGCAAAGGAGGGAAGGATATGATTGCTGCAGCCTGGAATCGAATATGGGGAGGCTTTTCGGATAAATATCCCGCAGCCGCCAGATGGATCAGGGAGGGAGGGCTGTTTGTCATCGTCAGTAACCTGATCACTGTGCTGAAATATATTTTACTTCAATTTTTGCCTGCAGCCTTTGCTTTCCTGGGAGATCGGGCCTTTGGCTGGCCGGGCATTGAGATGACGCTTTTCGGAGAAACCTTTGAGTGGAATATTCTGGGCTATGATCAGGCTCACGGCGGACTGGCATATTTTTGCGCGTACATGGTGGCCATGGTCATAGGGGAATGCATTAACTTCCCGATCCAGCGCAATTTTGTGTTCCGCAGTAAGGGAAAACTCAGGGTACAGATCGCCTGGTATCTGGCGGCGTTCGTGGTTATTACCTGTATTGTGAACTCCATCAACTGCATCTGGATAGCAGTGGCGGGTCTTCTGGTGCCGGATTTTATTTACAATATCGGAACGACGGTTCTGAACGGAGGTATTTCGATGGTAATTTTCTTCTTTGTGAATAAAATTATTTTCCCTGAAGGAGAAGCGCAAAAGAAACAGTGATGATAACCTTCCAATATCATTTCCCAATAAAAGACCTCTGGTGAATAAAAAGGTGTTAGTCAGCAAAAGGGTCGTTCGATCAGATCAGCAGTAAACCAGCCTGCC